>NZ_JBCODG010000046.1:0-36095 GCF_040928965.1 Bacteroides sp. 2201st1_D9_2201SCRN_220225
CTCCACTCTTGTCCAACACTTGATACCACAAACCGGTCTTGGAATCTTGCAAACGCTTTATCTGAGAAGCTATTTTATTGAAGATAACCAACATGGAATCACGGCCCGCTTCATGTTTCGGAATGAAATCCAAAGCATCTACAAAGGCCATGGCATACCAGCCCATAGCGCGTCCCCAGCTATGCTTTGATTGTCCGGTAACAGGGTCGGCCCAACGTTCTTTACGGCTTACGTCACAAGCATGGCGGTACACATCATTTTTCGGGTCGTAAGTATGACGGGCCGCCATCAGGAATTGATTGATAACATCCGCATAATCGTCTACCTGATTGTTACGGAAAGCATATTCCGCATAGAAAGGCGCTCCCATATAAATACCATCCAGCCATACCTGATTCGGATAAATCTTCTTATGCCAAAAGCCGCCGTCGGCATTCCGGGGATGCTCATCGAGCTGACTTCTCATCAATGCAAGCGCTTTCTTATATTTCTCATCTTTCGTCTGTTCATAGATGCGGAATATAAATTTACCGGAGTTTATACGGTCAAGGCTATACTCCTCACGTTTGTACATTTTGATAGTACCATCTGCATTTACCATTGTATCGGCATAAGCCAAAGCATAATCATAGATTTTCCGATTACCGTAGCGGTCATACACATCCAGCATGGATTGCAATTCCAACCCGTGACAGTAATCCCATTTCAATTTAGGCTGAAAGTCCAACTGCCAGGATTCCGGACAACGAATCATTTCGGACTCCACCATACGTACCGACCACGGCAAGTTTGAATCCACACGCTGTGCAAACATGCTTAAAGGAGAAAACAACAATAAACCGGATAGAATAAAATTACAAATAAAGTTCTTTTTCATGTAGTTGTTCTTTTTGGGTATTAGACCTTATAATTTTTCACGAAACAAAAGTAGATGTTTCTTTCCAAACACCTGTGCACTTTTTGGCGCAGAGGGTGCATTTTTTGATTTTCGTGTACGAAAACGAACAAATTTGTGCACGATAACGACAAATTTGTCCAAAATCATCCTTATTTACTATTTATTATGCCTTTACAGTTTGATTAATTAGGAAAAGGTCTTATTTTTGACCCCGATTTTCAATTCGTACTATTGTAAAACATAATCATTTATCAATTAAATCACATAAAGAATGGAACAAGTTTTCGGTTACATCATCGCTTTGGGAGCGTCTGTAATGATGCCTATTATTTTTACAATCATAGGCATGTGCATCGGTATGAAATTTGGCAAGGCTCTGAAATCAGGTCTCTTTGTCGGAGTCGGTTTTGTGGGCTTAGGCGTAGTTACCGCCCTGCTGACAACAAATTTTAATTCTCCTCTGAAAGCCATATCCGATTTGTATCACCTGCAACTGAACGTATTCGATATGGGATGGCCCGCCGCCGCTGCCGTAGCTTATAATACCGCTGTTGGTGCGCTTATCATTCCTATCTGCTTAGGCGTCAATTTCCTGATGCTTATCACCAAGACCACACGTACTGTAAACATAGACTTGTGGAACTATTGGCACTTCGCCTTCATCGGTGCTGTGGCTTATTTTGTTACCGGCCAGAATCTGGCATGGGGCTATTTCGCCGCTATCATCTGCTACATTATTACATTGGTCTGCGCAGACCTTACCGCAGAAAAATTCCAAAAGTTCTATGATTTGGACGGTATCTCTATTCCCCAGCCTTTCTGCCAGAGTTTCACACCGTTTGCCATACTTATCAATAAGGCATTAGATAAAATTCCCGGTTTCTCCAAGCTGGAAATCGATGCAGAAGGCATGAAGAAAAAGTTCGGTGTAATAGGTGAACCGCTGGTATTGGGAGTTATCGTAGGTATGCTGATAGGCTGGGCAGCCCAACTCGACATCAAGAAAGTTCTCTTCCTGGGTATCACAATGGGAGCCGTAATGGAACTCATCCCCCGCATCACTTCTCTGTTTATCGAAGGATTGAAGCCTATCTCCGAAAAGACTTCGGAACTGGTAAAAGCTAAATTCAACGGTAAGAAAGTACATATCGGTATGAGCCCGGCACTGGTTATCGGCCACCCCGCTACATTGGTGGCATCGGTTATCCTGATTCCCGTTATCCTGGCACTTGCCGTATTCCTGCCGGGTAATCAGTTCCTGCCATTGGCCTCACTTGCAGGTATGTTCTATCTGTTTCCGATGATATTGCCCTTTACTAAAGGAAATGTATTGAAGACACTTATTATCGGTCTTATCACTCTTATTTTAGGTTTGTATTTCGTAACCGATATGGCACCGGACTTCACGCTGGCAGCCAATCAGGTATATGCCGAAACACACGATCCTACGGCACACATTCCTGAAGGATTTGATGGCGGTTCCATCGACTTTGCCGCTTCTTTCTTCGGCTGGACTATATATAGAGGTGTAAAACTCTCGTATGTAGGTGCTGCACTGCTGGTACTGGTAGCAATAACCATGATGTTCATCAACCGTCGCATCATTGTCCGCAGTGAAAAAGAAGCTAAAGAGAGTGCTAAATAAAAAAGTAATCATTAAGCATATTAATATTTAAAGTTTATATCAGACATGAAAAAATTAGCAATTGCCCTGATGTTGGGTGCAGCCGCAGTTACGGCTTCCGCCCAAGTAAATTACACTGTGCAGACAGCCTGCCATCCATTGGACGTAAAGCATTATGACACACAACGTCTCCGTAGCTCTTTTATGATGAGCAAAGTAATGGCTCCGGACGAAATCAATGTTACTTACACCCTCTATGACCGTTTGATTTACGGAGGTGCAATGCCTGTAAACAAAGTATTGAAACTGGAGACTTTCCGTGAGTTGGGTCCTGAAATCACTTACTTCCTCGAACGTCGCGAGTTGGGTGTTATCAACACCGGTGGCGATGGAGTAGTTACCGTAGACGGTAAAGAATACCCCATGAAGTATAAAGAAGCTCTTTATGTAGGTTGTGGCAATAAAGAAGTAACTTTCAAGAGCAACGATGCTGCCAACCCTGCCAAATTCTATATCAACTCGGCTCCGGCTTACAAACCTTACGTTACTCAGTTGATTACAACCGATGCCAAACTTCAAAAGGCCAATCCTAAAAAATATGCTTTGGGCATTTCCGACCATTACGGAAAAATGGAAGACAGCAACGACCGTATCGTAAACCAGCTGATTGTAAAAGATGTTTTGGAAAGAGTGAAAAACGGCGGTACAAACCAATTACAGATGGGACTTACCGAGCTTGCTCCGGGTTCTGTATGGAATACCATGCCTGCCCATACTCACACACGTCGTATGGAAGCCTATTACTACTTCAACCTGGCTCCGGGAAATGCAATTTGCCACTTAATGGGTGAGCCTCAAGAAGAACGCCTGATTTGGTTACACAACGAGCAGGCCATCACTTCTCCCGAATGGAGCATCCACGCAGCTGCAGGCACCAGCAACTATACTTTCATCTGGGGTATGGGAGGTGAGAACCTGAAGTACAGCGACAAAGATGAAATCAAATACACAGATATGAAATAATATCCGTAGACAAGAAAATAGGCATGGTTGTTCTCAACTATGCCTATTTTTGTCATTTTCTCCATGATTTCTACCAAATATTACACATACACATAACACAAGAACGCGTATTTTTGCGACATTATAAATTAAATCTATTATCATGAGTACAAATCAGAACACATTGGGCAAAATGTCTAACTATCGCTGGACAATTTGCGCCATGTTATTCTTCGCGACAACAGTTAATTATCTCGACCGACAAGTATTATCACTTACCTGGAAAGATTTTATCGCCCCGGAATTCCATTGGACAGATGCCGATTATGGAGATATCACAGCCGTATTTTCCATAGTATATGCCATTGCAAACTTATTTGCCGGACGCTTCATCGATTGGTTAGGAACCAAAAAAGGTTATCTCTGGGCTATCTTCGTATGGTCATTAGGAGCTTGCCTGCATGCTGTTTGCGGATGGGCAACCGAACATGTAGTGGGCATTCATGATGCCGCTGCCATGATTTCCGCAACAGGTGCCGTAGCATCGACCATTGCCATTACCAGTGTTTACTTTTTCATCGCTGCCCGTGTGATATTGAGCGTCGGTGAAGCCGGAAACTTCCCCGCAGCAATTAAAGTCACCGCCGAGTATTTTCCGAAAAAAGACCGTGCATTCTCAACTTCCATTTTCAATGCCGGCGCCACAGTAGGTGCTTTAATAGCTCCTGTCACCATCCCCTCTTTAGCACGGTACTTCCAAAGCATCGGTGTAGGCAACGGCTGGGAAATGGCGTTCATCGTCATCGGTGGATTAGGCTTCGTCTGGATGGGCATGTGGATGTTCATGTATAAGAAACCTCATGAAAACCCGCGCGTCAATGCAGCAGAAATTGCTTATATCGAACAAGATAAACTCAGAGAAGAAGACAAGGCTGTCTCTGAAAAGCCTGAAAGAAAGATGTCGTTTATGGAATGTCTCCAATACCCTCAGGCATGGGCTTTTGCCATCGGTAAATTCATGACCGACGGTGTATGGTGGTTCTTCCTGTTTTGGACTCCGGCCTACATCTCCGATGTCTACGGATTCTCTTCGGACAGCGGAACGGCACAGTTGCTGATATTCGTACTTTATGCCATTACCATGCTGTCTATCTATGGTGGAAAACTGCCTACCATCATCATAAACAAAACCGGTATGAATCCGTATGCAGCCCGCATGCGAGCCATGTTCATCTTTGCTTTGTTCCCGTTACTCGCACTATTTGCACAACCGTTAGGAGAATACTCCTATTGGTATCCGATTATCATTATAGGTATTGCCGGAGCAGCTCACCAATCCTGGTCTGCCAACATCTACTCCGTAGTGGGCGATATGTTCCCCAAAAGTGCAGTAGCTACCATTACCGGATTGGGAGGTATGGCGGGCGGTATCGGCTCGTTCCTCATCAACAAAGGCTCGGGCACACTGTTTACTTACGCTGATGAAACCCAGATGATGTTCATGGGATTCGAAGGCAAGGCAGCCGGATACTTCATCATATTCTGCATCTGTGCCGTTGCTTACCTTATCGGCTGGTGCATCATGAAGCTTCTGGTACCGAAATACAAACCCATCGTACTGAACTGATACAGACAGAATATATAGATATAAAAAAAAGCTCTTTCGCATGAAAGAGCTTTTTTTTATATCCTCTTGGCAATATAAGATTTGTCGGTAAATTCTGAGAGAACAAGAATTAAGGGATAAAAAAAAGGGAAGTCTCACGACTTCCACAATTCTTCTAACCTTAAATCTAAATCTCTATGAAAAAAACGTGCTGCAAAGATAAGGCTTTATAACACACGATGTTATTAATAAAGCATATAAAGAGAAAGAAAATATTTAAGATTTATTAAATGAAGAAATAGCTGCAATCTACGGCAATAGGAAACGTTTCGTACCTTATGAATCACAACTTTTCAACAGTTGCGCATAGATTGGATTCTGCTCCAACAATTGTCGGACTCCGATTATAAACATCTGCTTGCGCGCTCTGGTTAAAGCCACATTCAGCTTACGGTCTATCCGTATTCCGTTCTCCTCTGTCAGATTGGCAAGAAATCTCAGCTGAGACAACCTGTTCACACAGAAAGAGTAAATGATGACATCGCGTTCGCTTCCCTGAAAACGCTCCACCGTATCTACCAGGATTTCATTCAAGGCTGGAATTCCCAAAGCTTCTATTTCTTTCTTTATCAAAGCTATCTGACTACGATAAGGGGTTATTACTCCCAAAGTAGAAGCTGCGCTGAAGCATCCCTCGGCAAATGTATACTGCCGATAGACAGCAGCAGCCAGTCCGGCTACGATTTTTGCTTCCGAACGGTTCATCTTTGCCGACTGCATAGGCGGTTCGGGAACGGACGGAAGAAAAGCTACCCGCCGGGTCAGCAAAGCGGCAAATTCATCAGCAGAAAGCTGAGGAGACAGTTTAAGAACCCCTGTTTGATGTTCCAATCCTACCGGCTGTAACAACCCGCCATAGAAAGCACGGTTCGGAAAAGCTGCAACTTCCACATTCATACGTCCCTGGCGACAAAGCATATCAAGAGAATTGAAAGCTGAAAACCGGGAGTTGAAAGCAGAGGTTTGCCGACCGCCAACCGCCTGTTGCCTAATGGCATTCCGATAAAGACGTTCAAAAAGAGAATCTTTCAAGTTATGCAAACCGATGCCCCGCAAACCTTCATCCTGAATTTCCGATTGCTCCGATGACTGGAGTACAACAGCCGGCAATTGTTTATGGTCACCTATCAGGACAAACTTCCCTATAGCATTCCCGCCGGTAACGCCGCGCATGCAAAGCAATCCCAACAGTTGCGGCTCCAATATCTGAGTAGCCTCATCTATCAAGGCCACATCAAAAGTCTTCAAACGGAACAATTCGGTCTTGGCAGACAGTGTAGCAACCGTTCCCACAAAAATTCGGCAACGCGCCATACGCTCCTGCACCTCCCGGCGTGTAGAGCAAGACTCCAACACGTTTTCTATCAAATGCGGACGATACACGCCGTCACAGGAAAGTTCACTGCCGATACGTATGAAGTCGACCTCCGGTGTAATGGCTGTCAACATCTTACATATCTCGTCCACTGCCCGGTTAGTATATGAAAGCAAAAGTATTTCTTTCCCTTCCCTATAAAAAGCCTCTACCATGCTGCGCAGAGCGCGAGAGGTCTTACCGGTTCCCGGCGGACCTACCAGCAAGAAATAGTCTTTAGCAGCTTGCGCCTTCAAAGTAATGCGTACAAAATCATCGGCAGCAGCCGATATAGCTCCGTTAAGGGCAGTATCAAATTCCGGTTTACGTTGATTCAGCAACAAATCCCGACGGTCTTTCGTTGCAGACAAAAAGGCCGACAATCCCCAATACATGCAGCGAAAAGAGGTATCCATATAATCATGTTCTATTGCATAGCGGCTTTCCATTGGCAAGACCCTGACGTTCTGTTGTGCCGCACGGAGTCTGATACGGATATTGCAATCGGAAATTTCCTCGATATTCCCCTTAAACACCATTTTATTGGTAACGTTATCTTCACTGACATTCCGCTCATACAGAACAATGGCATCTCCTTGCCGGAAATTGGGCAAAGTATCAATATCCGTATGTGTACGCTTCAGCAGTAAATAAGGTTTATGAATATCCGCCGCACAATTTTGCCGTATCGCCAAATCATATAAAATCTCTCCGTTCTCGCTTTTCTCCTCTAAAGTAGCAAGCCATAAAGCAGATGCGCCGGTGCGTCCTTCATACTCCACATCACCGGATTTTGAAGTATAGAGTTCTTTTGTTATAAAATTGTACAACGCATAGAAATACGACTGTTCCAATGGAGACAACGCATGAATCTTCTGTGTCACCGCATCGATGGAAGGATACAGATAACGTTTCCACAAGGTATTATCCAGTTGCCGCTCATTCAGAGTTCCCGGAGCAATATCGCGCAGACGCTCTGCCGTATATTGCAGACTATTGCGCAACTGGATGCCGTATTCATTCGCTACAATACGGTTCCGGACATCCATTACCCGGCGCAGCATTGCCCACGAAGGACGTGCCGGATAGAGCAACGGATAGCGTGTATAGAGCAAATACGGCTTCACCCGATGATGTTCTTTCCCCATGGCATACTCCAATACCGCCTGATACAGCAGCATCTGTACCCTATTGTTCTCTTTAGGTTCTACCTTACCCCGGATAGCATATTCATCCGCCTTACCCGATTTCATTTCGATGAAAGACGACATATCACGCTGCATATAATCCAAGCGTCCCTGCAAACCTAACGCCTCACATATATAAGACGGTTCCAGCACGGCATCCGTTTTGTCCAGTTCATACCCCGAAGCCCGGAAAGTATCTGTAACAGTTTGCCGGATATTATCAAAATGCCGTTTACAGTCGGCAAAGAATTCACGTTCTTTCTCCCGGTCGCGCAAATCTGCGCAGGCAGCCAGTTCAATGGGATATGAGCGGAACGCTTTCTTCATACATTCCAGATAGTCAGGTTCACTTTCCGCATGAATCCATTCGTCCAAAAAGAGGTTGGCTATATTACCCAACAAAAGAGGGCGGGTATTGTCGGGCATCTGCAACCTTGCCAGCATATAGTTTGCCGGGTGATGGCCATATTCCCTGAAACATTCTGCCAATGAGCTGATATCAAGCAGATAATCCGGTTCTAAAATAATGAAAGAGGGTGTAAGCACACCTGCCTCATCTACTGCCACATCCAGCAGATTAATCTGGGCATGCCGCCACAACAAACCACAAGTCTCAGCAAATTCATCATTGATTTGAGGCACATTATAACGTACCCGCAACGGTTCGTCCGCCACGCTATCCACAGGCAGTACATACAGATAATCCGTATCGGCATACTGAAAATTGACGCGCATACGCCGTACACGCTCCTTTGCCAGGGGAGCTGGAATGTACGTGGCATCAGCCTGCGGAAAGAGACGATACAGGTCTGCCGGAATATCTTCACCGGTTATACGTTTCACAAAGAAAGATACTGTCTTGGCATCACGCAGCAGTTTTTCGCGTGAAGGCTCTGCCTGGCGATTAAGGACGGCATTAGAGGCAAGCCGGAAAGTATGCAGGCGATTTTGCTCTGCAACGGTCAGCCCCAGCTTGGAAGATACAAAATTGATACGGGCGGCAAGGTCGGTCATTTGCAGACTGCTATCCGTCATTTGCGTACGGCATAAATGCTCAAGCAGTTCCCGCAATTGACGGTAAGCGGTTCCCAAAGAAGAGTCATCTGCACGACAGACTTCCCGCAGTAAATAAAAATATTCCTCTATTTCAGCATTCATCTCTCTCCGGTCTCTATAATCTCCTCGGTTTCATCCGCTTTCTTGTCCTTAATCATCAGGATACTCATTTCATAAAGAAGATAGAGCGGAACGGCAACGACGGTCAGTGTAAACGGGTCGCCAGTGGGAGTTATGACAGCGGCAACAATAACAATGATAACCACTGCATGGCGACGATACTTCCGCAGGAATGTCTTATGCACCAACCCCAGCAACGAAAGCAACCACGTCACCAACGGAAGTTCAAAAGCAAGTCCCATGCAGAGTACCAGCATCATAAAATTGTCGATGTACGAATTGAGAGAAATCTGGTTCTCTATCGTTGCACTAAGCTGGTAAGTGGATAGAAAACGTAAGGTCAGCGGATATACCATAAAGTAACCCAGCAACACTCCTACAAAAAACATCACCGTACCCAGACCGAGCGCTTTCCGTACCCCTTTGCGCTCGTTGGGATAGAGTGCGGGACTGACAAACCGCCATATCTCGAAGAATACATATGGCGCAGCCGTCACCACCGACATCCAAAATGCTGTAGATATATGGATGAAAAACGGTGCGGCCAGATTAATATTTATCAATTTTATCTGGAACTCCTGCGTAAAGAATTCGTCATGCAAGTCAAATACTTCACCGATATAACGCAGCAAATCATAAAAGATGAAATCATTATGGCAAGGAGCCAGCACTACATTATCAAACAGATAAGGCATCGCAATGAAATAACCCACAGCCAACACAAACCATACACCAAGAATGCGGAACAGCACCCGGCGCAGTTCGTCCAAATGATCCCAGAAGGTTAACTCTTTATCTGCCATAAACATAAACAGCGATAGAGTGACAAGGCGGTAAAACAACAAGGTAACGGGACGACAACAACCGCTTCATCACCTTATTACTTATTATCTACAGGTTTGTCCACCTCTTCCTTTGCTTTATTGATTTCGTCTTTAGCCTCGTTTACCCCTTCTTTGAAACTCTTTACGCCTTTTCCCAAACCGCGCATCAGTTCAGGAATTTTCTTACCGCCAAACAACAGCAAGATAACCAATGCGATGATAATCCACTCGGAACCGCTGGGCAAGAAACCTAATAAAAGTAAGTTTGTCATAATCATATCGGATTAAATTTGATTGCAAAGATAAGAAGATTTATGAAGTACGAAGCACGAAATACAAAGTATAAAGTATAAAATATGAAGTATATTCCATACTTTACGCCTTGTCGTCTTCTCAATCCTGATAATACACCCTCTTCACACGTGTCGAAACACTTGTAAGCACTTCGTAGGGAATTGTCCCGAGCACATCGGAAAGGACGGTTATAGGAAGATGATCTCCGAAAATCTCAACGCTGTCGCCTTCTTTGCAATCAATGTCAGTAACATCAATCATACAAACATCCATACAGATATTACCCACATAAGGAGCACGCTGTCCGTTCACCAGGCAATAGGCGTGTCCATTGCCCAAGTGACGGTTCAACCCGTCGGCATAGCCGATAGGAATGGCAGCAATACGTGAAGGACGCGTCAAATGTCCCTTGCGGCTATATCCCACCGTATCTTCTTCGGGCACATCACGAATCTGCAGGATGGTAGTCTTTAACGTACTGACGTTATGCATTATAGAATTATCTATCGGACTGATGCCATACAATCCGATTCCCAACCGCACCATATCAAACTGTGCTCCCGGAAAGCGCTCTATACCGGCCGAATTACAGATATGACGAAGTATCTTATACGGAAACGCCTCCTGCAGCAGCATGGAAGCCTTTTCAAAAGTTTCTATCTGTTTACGCGTAAAAGCATCGAACTGCTGAGCGTCGCTTCCTACAAAATGAGAGAATACCGAACGGGGAATAACCGCATTCTGTCCTTTCAGACGTTCTATGAGCCGGGGCATGTCTTCCGGAGCAAACCCCAACCGGTGCATGCCGGTATCCAGTTTCACATGAATGGGGAAATTGGTGATACCTTCTTTCTCAGCTTCTTTAATCAGCGCATCCAACAAATGGAAACTGTAAACTTCCGGTTCCAGTTTATAGTCGAACATCGTCTTGAATGCCGTCATCTCTGGATTCATAATGATAATGCTTGCCGTAATGCCCGCTTTACGTAAATCCGACCCTTCATCGGCAACAGCAACAGCCAGATAATCCACATGATGTTCCTGCAAAGTTCTGGCTATTTCATACGAACCTGCGCCATAGGCGGAAGCCTTCACCATACACACCATTTTGGTTTCAGGTTTTAGCTTGCCGCGATAATGATTCAGATTAGCGATCATTGCACCGAGATTTACCTCCAATATCGTTTCGTGCACTTTCTTCTCCAAGGCTTCCGTCAACGCATCGAAACCGAACTTACGCGCCCCTTTAATCAGAATTATTTCATTCTCCAGTCGGAGTTCTCCCCGGCCAATGGCTTCAATCAGCGTAGCCGTATCCGGATAAAAAGCCTTCTCGATGCTAAACCGTGCGGCACATGAAGATATTTCATTTCCCACACCGATTATGCGCTCTATTCCCCGGCTGTTTACCAACTGTGCCACCTGACGGTAGAGAGTCGGCGTATTCTGTCCCGTCTCCAATATATCCGAAAGGATAAGCGTCCGCTTCAGACCCTTACTCTGCGAGCGACGGTACAGAAAATCAAGCGCTATATCCAACGAACCGAGATCAGAGTTATAACTGTCATTTATCAGCAGGCATCCGTTTTTGCCTTCCTTTACTTCCAAACGCATTGCTACCGGTTCCAGCTTTGCCATGCGTTCCGTTATCTGTTCGGCAGGAAGCATCAGATACAGGCAGGCCGCCAGGCAGTTCAGCGAATTTTCAATAGAAGCATCATCTATAAAAGGCAATGTAAACGTATTGTCCATATCCAAATAACGATAGGAAATAACTGTGGAATCTTCCTGTTTCTCCACTTTACTTATATATAACGGACGCTCCATATCTTTCCTGCTCCATGCTATTTCACGGGCGGCAAGCATGGATTTACCCACACAATTGTTGATAAACTCGTCGTCACCATTATAAATCACCACATCGCAGTTCTTAAAGAGAGCCAGCTTCTCCATACATTTCTCCTGCAAAGAGAAGAAATTCTCCTGATGTGCGCCTCCTATATTTGTCAGGATACCGATTGTAGGTTTGATAATATTCTGTAAGGCACGCATTTCTCCCGGTTCCGAGATACCGGCCTCCAATATGGCAAGCTCCGTTTGTTCACTCATCTGCCACACGGACAAAGGTACGCCTATCTGGGAATTGTAGCTGCGGGGAGAGCGTGTTATCATCCGTTCGGGACTCAGCAACTGATGCAGCCACTCTTTCACAATGGTTTTTCCGTTGCTGCCTGTAATGCCGATAACAGGAATCTGAAACCGGTCCCGATGTTGCTCTGCCAGTTTCTGCAAGGCTTTCAACGGGTTGGGAACGACCAGTAAGTTGAAAGCCGGCTGCATCGCAGCAGTATCCACAGTTTCCTGCCGTACGGCGTCTTCAACTTTTGGTTCTCCGATTCCAACCTCATTCAGCCTCTCTTCGCTGACCACAAAATTACGTACGCCGCGCGCATACAAATCACGGATATAACGGGTACCGTCATTCCGCTTTGTAGGCAAGGCAAAAAACAATGTTTCTTCGGGAAAACTCAGGGAACGGCTGTCTGTAAGCAACCAGTCGATAGCGGCAGGCCTATCCCCTATCCGCCGCGCACCGATGATGCGAGCTATATCTTCAATCGTGTATGACATAATTCTCTTTCCTTTTGGAAGTCTAAGTACGGGTATTTTCCGTTAAGTCGGTCTATTTTTAACACAATTTGTCCTAAAAAACGCTTATACTCCTCAGAGCCGGGATGAAAGGGCTTGTGTGCCAATGCCCTACGTATATTTTCACTTTCTTCTATGATCTGTAACGTCTCCGGCGAAAAACAGGCGGACGAGAAGCGTTCCCACACATACTGCGCCGCCACTTCGGAAGGATGCACCATATCTTCAGCGTAGAAGCGGTAATCCCGCAATTCATCCAAAACCAATTCATAGGCGGGAAAATAGAATACATTCTCCGGAAAAGCAGCTTGCAGTCTGTCTACAGCCAGCAGCAAGACGGACTTACTGAGCTGATTGGCATGCATGCCTTCGCGTACATGGCGGATAGGGCTGACGGTAAATATCACTTTCAATCCGGAGTTGCGCGCCAGCAGCCCCGATAGCAGCGAAACATAGTCCGACACAATTTCATCTACTGTCAGCCGCCTGCGGGTAAACTCCTTCTCGGACAGCTTATGGCAGTTGCCCACGATACGCCCCGTATTTTTTTGTTCGTACACCCAGGACGTGCCGAAAGTCAGTAGCAAACACGCCGAACGGAAAATCTGTTCGTGCGCACCGGCAATCCGTCCGTTGATTCTCTTCAACGTTTCGTCTGCCAACGGTGACGAGAAATCCCCGTGATGCATGGGACTATGCCAGCAATCGCGAAAGAAAAACAGGTCTTCCTTACCATACACTTTCCCAAATACGATTTCACGCAAAGCGGCGGATATGGACAGAGGGTTATAAAGTACGCCGTAAGGATTGACATCGCAGGAAAATTTCGCTTCGGTAAACCTTGCGCCCATATTGGCTGCAAAGCAGGAGCCCAGCAGCAGCAAGTGGTCCGTATGCCGCAAGCAAGGCAGATGGGCGGGAAGTTCGACAGGAGTAATGAAGTTCATACGTAACTTAATTCAATGGGGCTGCAAAGATACAAAGAAATACTGCAAAAACCGGAAAAGCACCTTCTAAAAACCGCAAAGGACATGCTCCGTTGCTTCTTCAGGCAACTATACATATCCGCGTATGCAAGAACACCGTGTCTGACACCCGGGTGTCAGACATACCAAGACCCGGATGTCAGACATGCCAAGACCCGGGTGTCGGACATACCAAGACCCGGGTGTCGGACATATCCCGTACGCCAATCCGGTAAACTCGCTTCGCAAAGGGAAAGCATTTCTGTTAAAAGAGGCGAAAACGTCCGGACAAATTCCCGCAAAAGACAAGCGGCAAAACAAAAAACAGACAAAATGATACAGCCATCCGTTTTCTTTTGCTATTTTTGCATTTTGTAATCTTCAGTACAGTGATGAAAACAGAGTCAACAACATATAACTTGCTAAATTCCATTTCTTATCCGGAGGATTTGCGCAAATTGAGCGTGGAACAACTTCCGGAGATATGTAAGGAATTAAGACAAGACATCATTCAGGAACTTTCTTGCAATCCGGGACACTTTGCTGCGAGTTTGGGTACGGTGGAACTGACCGTTGCGCTGCATTACGTCTACAACACTCCATACGACCGCATTGTATGGGATGTGGGGCATCAGGCTTACGGGCACAAAATGCTCACCGGACGTCGCGAGGCTTTCTGCACCAACCGCAAATTCAAAGGCATACGTCCTTTTCCCACTCCCGTAGAAAGCGATTATGACACCTTTGCCTGCGGACATGCCTCCAATTCTATTTCGGCGGCTTTGGGTATGGCTGTCGCAGCAGCCAAGAAAGGAGAAAAAGACCGCCACGTAGTGGCCGTCATTGGCGACGGCAGCATGAGCGGAGGACTGGCTTTCGAAGGGTTGAACAACGCCTCATCCACCAACAACAACCTGTTGATTATCCTCAACGACAACGACATGGCGATAGACCGCAGCGTGGGTGGCATGAAGCAATATCTCTTCAACCTGACAACTTCCAACCGCTACAACCAGCTACGCTTCAAAGCATCCAAAATGCTGTTCAAAATGGGTGTGCTGAACGAGGACCGGCGCAAAGCGCTCATCCGCTTCTCCAACAGCCTGAAATCAATGGCAGCCCAACAACAGAACATCTTCGAGGGGATGAACATCCGTTATTTCGGTCCCATAAACGGACACGATGTGAAGAATCTTGCCCGCATCCTACGGGACATCAAGGACTTGAAAGGTCCTAAAATACTCCATCTGCACACCGTAAAAGGCAAAGGCTTCGAACCTGCCGAAAAAGACCCGGGCATCTGGCATGCACCGGGCAGATTCGACCCCGAAACCGGAGAGCGCATCACCACCGACACCAGCAACCTGCCCCCTCTGTACCAAACCGTGTTCGGAGAGACGCTGGTAGAACTTGCAGAGAAAAATCCGAAGATAGTGGGAGTTACTCCTGCCATGCCCACAGGATGTTCCATGAACCTATTGATGAAGTCCATGCCCGACCGTGCATTCGATGTAGGCATTGCCGAAGGGCATGCAGCCACATTCTCCGGCGGCATGGCAAAGGAAGGCATGCAACCTTTCTGCAACATCTACTCGTCTTTCATGCAGCGGGCATACGACAATGTGATACACGACATTGCCCTCCTGAGGCTGCCCGTTGTCCTTTGTCTGGACCGCGCCGGACTGGTGGGAGAGGATGGCCCGACACATCATGGCGTATACGACCTTGCCTACTTCCGCCCTATCCCGAACCTGACCATATCCTCGCCCATGGACGAACATGAATTACGCCGCCTCATGTACACGGCACAACTGCCGGACAAAGGTCCGTTCGTTATCCGTTATCCCCGCGGACGAGGCGTACTGGTGGACTGGAAGTGTCCGCTCGAAGAAGTCCCCGTGGGCAAAGGGCGCAAACTGAAGGACGGAAAGGATATTGCCGTCATCACCATCGGACCGATAGGAAATACTGCCGCACGCGCCATCGAACGGGCAGAAGCGGAAAAAGGGCTCTCCATAGCCCATTACGACCTGCGCTTCCTCAAACCGCTGGACGAGGCATTGCTGCATGAAGCAGGACGTAACTTCAAGCGCATCGTCACCATAGAGGACGGCACACGGAAGGGAGGTATGGGAAGCGCCGTGCTGGAATTCATGGCAGACAACAACTATACCCCGCACGTCGAGCGCATCGGTGTACCCGACGCATTCATAGAACATGGTACGGTACAGGAGCTGCACCGGCTGTGCGGAATGGACGAAGAAGGAATCTATAATATATTAATTAAGAATGAGGAATGATGAATGAAGAACCGGGTTGCATTATGCAAGCCTCCGTACTTCATTCCTGATTCTTTATTCTTCATTTCTTAAAGCATTGTGAAAATAATCATTGCAGGTGCCGGTGCAGTAGGCACACATTTGGCCAAACTATTGTCGCGCGAGAAGCAAGACATCATATTAATAGACGACAACGAAGAAAGGATGAGCACGCTCAGTTCCAACTTCGACCTGATGACCGTTAACGCCTCCCCCACTTCCATAAAAGGATTGAAAGAGGTGGGAGCGGGAGAGGCCGACCTGTTCATTGCCGTTACTCCCGACGAAAGCCGTAACATTACCGCCTGTATGCTTGCAACCAACCTGGGTGCGGTAAAAACCGTAGGGCGCATTGACAATTACGAATATCTGCTGCCCAAAAACAAGGAATTTTTCCAGAAGTTAGGAGTAGATTCGCTTATCTACCCGGAAATGCTTGCGGCAAAAGAGATTGTATCTTCCATCCGTATGAGCTGGGTACGCCAATGGTGGGAATTTTGCGGGGGCGCATTGATTCTGATAGGCGCCAAGATGCGCGAAAAAGCAGAAATCCTGAACATCCCCCTGCATCAGTTGGGCGGACCGGAATTGCCTTATCATGTGGTGGCCATCAAGCGCGGTAACGAAACACTGATTCCCCGCGGCGATGATGTTGTGAAACTGCATGATATTGTTTATTTCACGACCACCCGCAAATTCGTACCATACATCCGCAAGATAGCAGGCAAAGAAGATTATGCCGACGTACGCAATGTCATGATTATGGGTGGAAGCCGCATCGCCGTACGTACCGCACAATATGTCCCCGACTATATGCAGGTGAAAATCGTGGACAACGACCTGAACCGCTGTAACCGTCTGACCGAACTGCTGGATGACAAGACAATGATTATCAACGGCGACGGACGGGATATGGACCTGCTCATAGAAGAAGGATTGAAGAATACCGAAGCCTTTGTGGCACTGACCGGGAACTCGGAAACAAACATTCTTGCCTGTCTGGCGGCAAAACGCATGGGTGTAAGAAAAACCGTAGCCGAAGTAGAAAATATCGACTATATAGGCATGGCTGAAAGCCTCGACATCGGCACGGTTATCAACAAGAAGATGATTGCCGCCAGCCATATCTACCAGATGATGCTGGATGCCGATGTAAGCAACGTAAAATGCCTCACCTTTGCCAATGCCGATGTAGCGGAATTTACCGTCAAGGCAGGTTCAAAGATAACCAAACATCCGGTGAAAGACCTCGGCCTGCCCAAAGGGACAACCATCGGCGGACTGATACGCAACGGCGAGGGTGTGGTAGTTATGGGTAACACGCAAATACAGCCCGGCGACCACGTGGTGGTATTCTGCCTGAACATGATGATTAAGAAAATCGAAAAATACTTTAATTAATCGGGAGTTATAAATTCTGAATTATGAATTGGCTGCACCTGCGCCCCGTCCCATAATTCAAAATTAACGACTTAAAATCCAAACAAGCGTGATTAACTTTAAGACAATTATACGGATTATCGGTATTCTGCTACTGCTGGAGACAGTCATGTTGCTGGCATGTTCGGCAATATCGTACTACTATAATGACGAAGCCCTCCTCGATTTCTGGAAATCGGCAGGTATCACAGCAGGAGTGGGCCTGCTCATGGCTATCGCCGGAAAAGGCGGTGAGAAACAACTTACCCGCCGCGACGGTTACGTCCTGGTCAGCTTTGCCTGGGTGGCTTTTTCTCTTTTCGGTATGTTGCCTTTCTACATCAGCGGATATGTCCCTGACATCACGAATGCTTTCTTTGAAACCATGTCCGGTTTTACAAGTACGGGAGCCACCGTGCTGGATAATATAGAATCGCTTCCTCACGGATTGCTGTTCTGGCGCGGTATGACACAATGGATAGGCGGTTTGGGAATTATCATGTTTACGATTGCCGTATTACCCATCTTCGGGGTCAGCGGCCTGCAGGTGTTTGCCGCCGAAGCCAGCGGTCCCACGCACGACAAGGTGCATCCGCGCATCGGCATCACAGCCAAATGGATATGGAGCATCTATGCCGGACTCACTCTCATACTTGTAGTCTTGTTAATGCTGGGCGGCATGAACTGGTTCGACAGCGTATGCCATGCCTTTGCTACTACGGGCACGGGTGGTTTCTCCACCAAGCAGGCAAGTGTGGCCTATTACAATTCTCCTTATATAGAATATGTAATCTCCATTTTCATGTTTATTTCCGGCATCAACTTTACGCTATTGCTGTTCTTTGTCAACCGGAAATTCAAAAAGGTAATTGACAATGCCGAGCTGAAATGGTATTTCTGGTCGGTAGCAGGCTTTACCGGTGTGATAGCCGTAGTGCTCTATTATACCGGTTCAATGGATGCGGAAGAGGCTTTCCGCAAATCATTGTTCCAGGTCATATCGCTGCACACCTCCACCGGCTTTGCCACAGACGACTATATGTTATGGACACCTGTGCTTTGGGGACTTCTTACCATTGTCATGGTGATGGGAGCTTGTGCCGGCAGCACTTCCGGCGGTCTGAAATGTATCCGTATGGTCATTCTGGCCAAAGTATCCCGCAATGAGTGCAAGCACCTCCTCCATCCCAACGCAGTGTTGCCGGTGCGTATAAACAAACAAGTAATCCCCCCTTCCATCGTATCCACCGTGTTGGCATTTTTCTTTTTATATTTTATCATTATCATCATCAGCATACTGATAATGATGGGGATGGGGATAGGTGCCGAAGAGTCCATCGGCTGTGTTGTATCCAGCATCGGCAATATGGGCCCCGGATTGGGTGATACCGGTCCGGCATATTCATGGAATGCCCTGCCCGATGCCGCCAAATGGTTACTGTCATTCCTCATGTTATTGGGACGTCTGGAATTGTTTACCGTCTTACTTTTGTTCACCCCGGAATTCTGGAAACGGAATTGATTTAGGATAAAAAGTGTAAAAATAGTCTTATTTTGTTATGCAGAGATAGCAAAATGAGAGATACTTGTTATATCTTTGCGCCCTGAAACAGATAGGGAGGTATGAAACAGTGCATAAAATATTGTATGATAGCCATACTCGCGGTTTTATTACACAACGGTGCAATAGAGGCTGCGGATTTTTTGTGCGCTCCGGCCGGTTGCAAAGCAGAGAGTTGCATTTTGACGCAGGCGCCTACCGCCCAACAGGTCATTCATAATTATTACAGACATACATCATCCGCCGCTTCTTGCCTGGAACATGTGGAAAGCCAGCAGGTTCCAAACAACAAAAGCTCCCTGTTGCGCACTGATATTATCCGTATGCAGCAACTGCTGCGTGCGCAAAGCTATGACCGTATGCCGAATGTACACTGTCTTACCGTGCCCGGTCCGCATTATTACATAATCGGGTTAAGGAAGATTATCATTTAAAAAAAAGGTAAAGCATTATCACCTTGTCGCCTTATCGCTTTATCCTTGTTTTAGTGCAGTATATCTATATTTTATATATCTAAAATCTTATCGGATTTATGAACTTTACTTTGTTGGTAGCCGTCTTGCTGACGGCAATTGCTTTCGTGGGTATCGTCATCGCATTGTCCAATGCGATAGCCCCCCGTTCGTACAATGTGCAGAAAATGGAGCCGTACGAATGTGGTATTCCCACCCGCGGTAAATCATGGATGCAGTTTCGGGTAGGTTACTACTTGTTTGCCATCCTGTTTCTGATGTTTGAAGTGGAGACGGTGTTCCTGTTTCCGTGGGCAGTCATAGCACGCGAGCTGGGAGCTGCCGGACTTTTCAGTATTTTATTTTTCCTTATTATATTGGTTCTGGGCCTTGCATATGCCTGGAGGAAAGGAGCGTTGGAATGGAAGTAACGAAGAAACCCAAAATAAAATCCATCCCTTATGAGGAGTTTACAGACAACGAAACGTTGGAGAAATTGGTTCGGGAACTTAATGCCGGCGGCGCTAATGTGGCTATCGGCGTTCTGGACGATTTCATCGATTGGGGACGCAGCAATTCGCTGTGGCCGCTTACGTTTGCAACCAGTTGTTGCGGTATCGAATTCATGGCCCTCGGTGCAGCCCGCTACGATATGGCGCGCTTCGGGTTTGAGGTAGCCCGTGCCAGTCCGCGCCAGGCAGATATGATTATGGTGTGCGGAACAATCACGAACAAGATGGCTCCGGTGCTGAAACGCTTGTACGACCAGATGGCAGACCCTAAGTATGTGATAGCCGTAGGCGGTTGCGCTGTCAGCGGCGGCCCGTTCAAGAAGTCCTACCACGTTGTGAACGGAGTAGACAAGATTTTGCCGGTGGACGTATATATCCCCGGATGCCCTCCCCGCCCCGAAGCATTCTACTACGGAATGATGCAGTTGCAGCGTAAAGTAAAAATAGAGAAATACTTTGGCGGTGTAAACCAAAAAGAAGAAAGACCGGAAGAATGAATATGAATATGAGTATGGAAATAAGATATATAGAACCCGCAGCCTTGCATGACGAAATGCTGCGCCTGCGGCAGGAAGAACAAATGGACTTTCTGGAATGCCTCACCGGTATGGACTGGGGCGAACCGGATGCCGCCAAAGACACTCCCGACACTCCGCGCGGACTTGGCGTGGTGTATCAGTTGGAATCCACCGTCACCGGCAAGCGGACTGCCATCCGCACCGCCACACTCAACCGCGAGCATCCCGAACTTCCCTCTGTATGCGACATCTGGAAAGCGGCAGACTTTCTGGAGCGTGAAGTGTTCGACTTCTACGGCGTGGTATTCGTAGGACACCCCGACATGCGCCGCCTCTACCTGCGCAACGACTGGGTAGGGCATCCGATGCGTAAAGACGATGACCCGGAAGCACAGAACCCGCTGCGCATGGACAATGAGGAAACGGTTGATACCACCACCGAACTGGAACTGAACCCGGACGGAACGGTAAAGAACAAGGAAACGCAACTCTTCGGCGACGACGAATATGTGGTGAACATCGGTCCCCAACACCCCGCAACCCACGGCGTAATGCGTTTCCGCGTATCGCTGGAAGGTGAAATCATCAAAAAAATCGATGCCAACTGCGGATATATCCACCGGGGTATCGAAAAGATGTGCGAAAGTCTTACATACCCGCAGACACTGGCGCTGACCGACCGTCTGGACTACCTGGGCGCTCACCAGAACCGCCATGCCTTGTGTATGTGTATCGAAAAAGCCATGGGCATAGAGGTAAGCGAACGTGTGCAGTACATCCGTACCATCATGGACGAGTTGCAGCGCATCGACTCGCACCTGCTTTTCTACTCCTGCCTGGCAATGGACCTCGGTGCACTGACCGCCTTCTTCTACGGCTTCCGCGACCGTGAAAAGATTCTCGACATCTTCGAAGGAACCTGCGGCGGACGCCTCATCATGAACTACAACACGATTGGCGGCGTGCAAGCCGACATCGCCCCCGACTTCCAGAAGAAAGTCAAAGAGTTCATCCCATACCTGCGCGGCATCCTGCACGAATACCACGACGTGTTTACAGGAAACATCATTGCGCAGCAGCGCCTGAAAGGCGTAGGCGTACTCTCCCGTGAAGATGCCATAGCGTTCGGAGCCACCGGCGGTACGGGCCGTGCCAGCGGTTGGGCGTGCGACGTACGCAAGCGCATGCCTTACGGGGTGTATGACAAGGTGGACTTCAAAGAGATTGTCCGCACCGAGGGCGACTCCTGGGCACGCTACCTCATCCGTATGGACGAAATCATGGAGAGCCTGAAAATCATCGAACAACTGATAGACAATATCCCCGAAGGTGCATACCAGGAGAAGATGAAACCGATTATCCGCGTACCGGAAGGCACTTACTACGCTGCCGTAGAAGGCAGCCGCGGCGAGTTCGGCGTATTCCTTGAGAGCCACGGCGACAAGACACCCTACCGCCTGCACTTCCGCAGCACGGGGCTTCCGCTGGTATCTACCGTAGATACGATTTGCCGCGGTGCAAAGATTGCCGACCTTATCGCTATCGGCGGTACATTGGACTATGTAGTACCCGATATCGACCGATAACGGTAAAAAGCAAAAAGAACGTCAATAACAGACAGCAGACATACATCAAATCGTAAATCGTAAAACCGTAAATAAACAGATGTTTGACTTTAGTATAGTAACCAATTGGATTCACCAGATGCTGACCTCCCTCATGCCGGAAGGTCTGGCGGTGTTTCTTGAATGTGTAGTGATAGGCGTATGCATCATCCTGATGTATGCAGTGCTTGCCATTATCCTGATTTACATGGAGCGCAAGATATGCGCCTTTTTCCAATGCCGCCTCGGTCCGATGCGTGTAGGAAAATGGGGATTGCTCCAAGTGCCGTGCGACGTTATCAAGATGTTGACCAAGGAAATCATCGACCTGAAGTTCTCCGACCGATTCCTCTACAACCTGGCGCCGTTCATGGTCATCATAGCCTCGTTCCTCACCTTCGCCTGCCTGCCTGTCAGCAAAGGTCTGGAAGTGCTGGACTTCAACGTGGGCGTGTTTTTCCTGCTTGCCGCTTCGAGCATCGGCGTGGTAGGTATCCTGCTTGCCGGCTGGAGTTCCAACAATAAGTTCTCGCTTATCGGAGCCATGCGAAGCGGTGCGCAAATCATCAGTTACGAACTCTCGTGCGGACTGAGCATCCTGACGATGGTAGTCCTGATGGGTACGATGCAGTTCTCCGAAATCGTAGCCGGACAAGCCGACGGCTGGTTCATCTTCAAAGGACATATCCCGGCTCTGATAGCTTTCATCATCTACCTGATTGCCGGCAATGCGGAAACCAACCGCGGTCCGTTCGACTTGCCCGAGGCCGAAAGCGAGCTGACGGCAGGCTATCATACGGAATACTCCGGTATGGGCTTCGGCTTCTTCTACCTGGCAGAGTACCTGAACCTGTTCATCGTAGCGAGTGTGGCAGCCACGATATTCTTAGGCGGCTGGATGCCGTTGCACATCGTGGGCCTGGACGGCTTCAACGCTGTAATGGATTACATTCCGGGCTTTGTATGGTTCTTCAGCAAGGCATTCTTCGTGGTGTTCCTGCTGATGTGGATTAAATGGACATTCCCGCGTCTGCGTATCGACCAGATTCTGAACCTCGAATGGAAATATCTGGTTCCCATCAGCATGGTGAACCTGATTCTAATGGTATTAATCGTAGTATTTGAATTGCATTTCTAAGCCGGCACAGCACCGGAGCAATATTTCCTTTCGGGCAACACTAAATAATAATTACAACAATGAAAGAAAAAGAACATAATTCTTACATAGGCAGCCTCATACACGGTATCACTTCCCTGCTGACGGGCATGAAAACCACCATGACCGTTTTCTGGCGGAAGAAGACTACCGAACAGTATCCGGAAAACCGGAAGACGCTGAAACTCTCCGAACGTTTCCGCGGCACGCTGACAATGCCCCACAACGAGAAGAACGAACACCATTGCGTGGCCTGCGGCTTGTGCCAGACGGCTTGTCCCAACGACACCATCAAGGTGACGAGCCAGACGATAGAAACGGAAGACGGCAAGAAAAAGAAGATATTGGCGAAGTACGAATACGACCTCGGTTCGTGCATATTCTGCCAGCTTTGCGTCAATGCCTGCCCGCACGATGCCATTACGTTCGACCAGAACTTCGAGCATGCCGTATTCGACCGCAGCAAACTGGTACTGACGCTGAACCATCCGGGCAGTCACGTAGAAGAGAAGAAGAAACCCGCCGCTCCCCAGCCTGAAGCAGCGAAGTAATCAGTCATTCATAATTAGTAATCAATAACATGGAATTTAATCTTGAAACAATAGTATTTTACTTCCTTGCGGCCTTCATCAGCGTATTCTCCATACTGACGGTAACCACCAGACGCATGGTACGTTCGGCCACATACCTGCTGTTCGTGCTTTTCGGCACGGCAGGCATCTACTTCCTGCTGGGATATACGTTCCTCGGTTCGGTACAGATTATGGTCTATGCGGGCGGTATCGTCGTGCTTTACGTCTTCTCCATTCTGCTCACCAGCGGTGAAGGCGACATGGCGGCCAAGCTGAAACGCAGCAAGTTCCTTGCCGGACTGGGCGCTACCGTGGCAGGAGCCGTCATCGTACTGTTCATAACCCTGAAACATAAGTTCATCGCCACCACAGACATCGAACCGCTCGAAGTCAACATCAAGACCATCGG
Organism: Bacteroides sp. 2201st1_D9_2201SCRN_220225; assembly: GCF_040928965.1. Classification (NCBI taxonomy): domain Bacteria; kingdom Pseudomonadati; phylum Bacteroidota; class Bacteroidia; order Bacteroidales; family Bacteroidaceae; genus Bacteroides; species Bacteroides sp. 2201st1_D9_2201SCRN_220225. The sequence continues at coordinate 24,161 of NZ_JBCODG010000046.1, forward strand.
CCACCACATGCTGAGCGGCGACAAATACGGTTACCTATTGCCCTTCGAGGCCGTCAGCATCCTGCTGCTGGCATGTATCGTAGGCGGATTGTTAATAGCACGTAAAAGATAAGATTTATGATACACATGGAATATTACCTGATAGTCTCGGCTATCATGTTCTTCGCCGGCATCTACGGGTTCTTTACCCGCCGCAATACGTTGGCGATACTGATTTCAATTGAGTTGATACTGAATGCTACGGACATCAACTTCGCGGTATTCAACCGTTTCCTGTTTCCCGGCGGACTGGAAGGTTACTTCTTCTCCCTGTTCTCCATTGCCATCTCGGCAGCCGAAACGGCCGTGGCCATTGCCATCATGATTAACATCTATCGCAATATCCGCAGCATACAGGTGAACAAGCTGGACGAACTCAAATGGTAGATGCCTGTGCAGGCATCCTGCATAAGCCTGTGCAGATGTCCTGCATAGCACTGTGCAGACACCCTGCATAGAGTTGTGCAGACCGCCTGCATAATGAGCCATTCAATAAAAACAAAAAGAGAGACTGAGCAGCATTTCTCAATTCTCCATTTTCAATTCTCAATTCAATAATTATGGAATATACGATTCTAATCCTTCTCCTTCCTTTGCTCTCGTTCCTTGTGTTGGGACTGGGCGGCAAATGGATGTCGCACCGCACTGCCGGACTCATCGGCACGGCTGTGCTGGGTGCAGTGGCGGTACTCTCCTACCTCACCGCAATACACTATTTCACCGCCCCGCGGCTGGCAGACGGCACATTTGCCACACTGATGCCTTACAACTGTACATGGCTGCCGTTTACGCCGACACTCAGCATTGACCTGGGCATCCTGCTCGACCCCATATCGGTGATGATGCTGATTGTCATAAGTACCGTATCGTTCATGGTACACCTCTACTCTTTCGGCTATATGAAAGGCGAACGCGGCTTCCAACGCTACTACGCTTTCCTCTCGCTGTTTACGATGTCCATGCTCGGACTGGTGGTGGCAACCAATATCTTCCAGATGTATCTGTTCTGGGAGCTGGTGGGTGTGTCTTCCTACCTGCTGATAGGCTTCTACTACACGAAACCCGCAGCAATCGCCGCCAGCAAGAAAGCGTTTATCGTGACCCGCTTTGCCGACCTGGGCTTCCTTATCGGTATCCTGGTTTACGGTTACTATGCCGGAACCTACACCTTCCAACCCAATGAAATGGCCTTGCTGAAAGGCGGCGCTGCCATGATTCCGCTGGCGCTGGGACTGATGTTCATCGGCGGAGCCGGCAAGAGCGCCATGTTCCCGCTGCACATCTGGCTGCCCGATGCCATGGAAGGTCCTACTCCGGTGAGCGCACTGATTCATGCCGCTACGATGGTGGTGGCAGGCGTATACCTGGTGGCACGCATGTTCCCGCTGTTCATCGACTATGCGCCCCACGTGCTGCACCTCGTGGCCTATGTAGGCGCATTCACCGCATTCTATGCCGCCAGCGTGGCTTGTGTGCAGAGTGACATCAAGCGTGTACTTGCCTTCTCCACCATCTCGCAGATAGGCTTTATGATGGTAGCGCTCGGCGTATGTACATCCACAGACCCGCACGAAGGCGGACTGGGTTATATGGCAGGCATGTTCCACTTGTTTACGCACGCCATGTTCAAGGCGTTGCTGTTCCTCGGTGCAGGAAGCATCATCCATGCGGTGCACAGCAACGAGATGTCCGCCATGGGCGGCCTGCGCAAATACATGCCGGTTACGCACATCACCTTCCTGATAGCCTGCCTTGCCATTGCCGGCATTCCCCCGTTCTCCGGGTTCTTCTCCAAGGACGAGATACTGACGGCCTGCTTCCGGTTCAGCCCCGTTATGGGTTGGATTATGACGGTGATTGCCGCCATGACCGCATTCTATATGTTCAGACTGTATTACGGCATTTTCTGGGGCAGTTCGGAGCCGGGGCTGAAGTCGGCAAGCGATGAAAGCCACAGCCATCAGCACACGCCTCACGAGTCGCCCCTTGCCATGACCGTTCCCCTGATGTTCCTTGCCGCAGTTACGATAGTTGCCGGATTTATTCCTTTCGGCCACTTCGTCAGCTCCAACGGCGAAGCCTATACCATCCACCTCGACTGGGGCGTGGCAGGAACAAGCATTGCCATTGCGGTTATCTCCATAGCTGTGGCCACTTTTATGTATAAAGGCGAAAAACAGCCGGTTGCCGATGCGCTTGCCCGCCGCTTCAACGGCTTGTGGACAGCAGCCTATCACCGCTTCTACATCGATGAGGTCTACCAGTTCATCACCCACCGCATCATCTTCGGCTGCATCAGCCGCCCCATTGCCTGGTGGGACCGTCATGTGGTGGACGGCTTCTTCGATTTCCTTGCCTGGGGCGCCAATGCCACCAGCGACGAGATACGCGGCCTGCAAAGCGGACGCATCCAGCAATACACCTTCGTATTCCTGCTGGGTACGCTTGCACTGATACTGCTGCTGTTGCTGTAAACGAGAAACGGAAATTGATAGTGATGTATCAACCATATAGAACAATAACAATTAATACCATATTATAAAGATGAATTTCTTATCCATATTCGTACTCATCCCCTTGCTGATGCTGTTGGGCCTCTGGCTCAGCCGTAATATCGCACAGATACGTGCGGTGATGGTAGCCGGCGCTTCGGCATTGCTCGTTGCAGCCGTCGGACTGACCGTCGTCTACCTGCAAGCCCGTCACGGCGGCGCTACGGATGAAATGCTGTTCCGTGCCGATGTAGCCTGGTATCCCGCCCTCAACATCCACTATTCCGTAGGGGTGGACGGCATCTCGGTAGCCATGCTGCTGCTCTCGGCCATTATCGTGTTTACGGGTACATTCGCTTCCTGGCGTCTGCAACCGCTGACCAAAGAATATTTCCTGTGGTTCACCCTGCTGTCGATGGGTGTGTTCGGTTTCTTTATCTCGACCGACCTGTTCACCATGTTCATGTTCTACGAGGTAGCGCTCATCCCGATGTACCTGCTGATTGGCGTATGGGGTTCGGGACGCAAGGAATACGCTGCCATGAAACTGACGCTGATGCTGATGGGCGGTTCCGCTTTCCTGCTTATCGGTATCCTCGGTATCTACTTCGGTAGCGGCGCCACCACCATGAACCTGCTGGAGATAGCCCAACTGCACAATATTCCCGTGGAGCAACAACGCATCTGGTTCCCGCTTACCTTCCTCGGTTTCGGCGTGCTGGGCGCTCTGTTCCCGTTCCATACCTGGAGCCCCGACGGTCACGCATCCGCACCTACCGCCGTCAGCATGCTGCATGCAGGCGTACTGATGAAGCTGGGCGGCTACGGCTGTTTCCGCATCGCTATGTACCTGATGCCCGAAGCCGCACAGGAGCTCGGCTGGATATTCCTCGTACTGACGGGTATCTCCGTGGTGTACGGCGCATTCTCCGCTTGCGTGCAGACCGACCTGAAGTACATCAATGCCTACTCTTCCGTATCGCACTGCGGACTGGTGCTTTTCGCCATCCTGATGATGAACCGGACAGCCTGTACGGGTGCCGTGCTGCAAATGCTTTCCCACGGATTGATGACCGCCCTGTTCTTCGCCCTTATCGGTATGATATACGGACGGACGCACACACGCGATGTACGCGAGCTTAGCGGACTGATGAAGATTATGCCCTTCCTGGCGGTATCCTATGTCATCGCCGGTCTGGCCAACCTCGGTCTGCCGGGACTCAGCGGTTTCATTGCCGAAATGACAATCTTCAACGGCGCTTTCCAGCATCCCGATACCTTCCACCGCGCATGGACCGTCATCGCTTGTACGAGTATTGTGATTACCGCAGTCTACATCCTGCGCCTTGTCGGTAAAATCCTCTACGGAACCTGTACCAACAAGCACCACCTGACATTGACCGATGCCACCTGGGACGAACGTACCGCCGTAATCATCCTCATTGCCTGCGTAGCCGGACTGGGTCTTGCTCCGCTGTGGATAAGCAACATGATTGGAGACAGCGTGCTGCCGGTAGTCAACCTATTAGCCACTCACTAAACACTAATCACTAATCACCAAATAACATGGATTACTCCCAATTTCTATTAATGAAAGAAGAGCTGTCGCTGATAGCGGTTATCGTTATCCTCTTCATAGCCGACCTCTTCATGAGTCCGGATGCGCACAAGCACGACGGCAAGCCGATGTTGAACACCATGCTGCCCGTTGCCCTGCTCATCGTCCATACGCTTATAACCATCGTTCCCGGTCCGGCAGCCGACGCTTTCGGCGGGATGTACCATAACCAACCGATACAGAGTATCGTCAAATCCATTCTCAGCGTAGGTACGCTCATCGTGTTCCTTATGGCGCATGAGTGGATGCGCCGCCCCGATGCGGCAATCAAGCAGGGCGAGTTCTATGTACTGACACTCTCCACGCTGCTGGGTATGTACTTCATGATTTCCGCCGGGCACTTCCTGATGTTCTTCATCGGACTGGAAACGGCCAGCATCCCCATGGCTGCGCTGGTGGCTTTCGATAAGTACCGCCACCACTCTGCCGAAGCAGGCGCCAAGTACATCCTTACCGCACTCTTCTCCAGCGGACTGCTGCTTTACGGCCTTTCGCTGATATACGGTACGGTAGGCACACTCTACTTTGCCGATATCCCGGCACATCTGGACGGAAGCCCGTTGCAGATTATGGCATTCGTATTCTTCTTCTCCGGCATGGGATTCAAGATTTCGCTGGTGCCTTTCCACCTGTGGACGGCCGACGTATACGAAGGTGCTCCGAGTACGGTAACCGCTTACCTGAGCGTTATCTCCAAAGGTGCGGCGGCATTCGTGCTGATGACCATCCTCTATAAGGTATTCGCACCGATGGCGGCGCAATGGCAGGAAGTGCTCTACTGGGTTATCATCGCCTCTATCACGCTCGCCAACCTCTTTGCGCTGCGTCAGGAGAATTTGAAACGGTTGATGGCGTTCTCCAGTATCTCGCAAGCCGGTTACATCATGCTGGGTGTTATCAGCGGAACGTCGCTGGGTATGACGTCGCTGGTGTACTACGTACTGATTTACCTGTTTGCCAACCTCGCCGTCTTTACCGTTATCACGATTGTAGCATTGCGCGCCGATAAGTTTACACTGGAAGATTACAACGGATTGTACACCACCAACCCTAAGCTGGCTTTCCTTATGACGCTGGCACTATTCTCGCTGGCAGGTATTCCGCCGTTCGCAGGCTTCTTCTCGAAGTTCTTCATCTTTGCGGCGGCATTCGAAAGTGGTTTTCATCTGCTGGTGTTCATTGCGTTAATCAATACGATTCTGTCGCTTTACTACTATCTGAAGATTGTAAAGGCAATGTATATCAACAAGAGCGATGAGCCTATCGCCGCTTTCCGTAGCGATAACTACACGCGTGCCGGCCTTGCCATCTGTACGCTAGGCATCGTGGCGCTGAGTATTGCCAGCGTGGTATACCAGTCCATCGACAAGTTCTCGTTCGGTATGTAACGGTCGAGATTCCGTAAAATAACTTTTACCACATCCCCCCTTCACCCTTTCGCACACTCCTGTTTATGGGAGACGAAGGGTGAAGGGGGGAAATCATTTCATTATCTGATTCCGGTACTGCGTCGGTGTCAGTCCCGTCAGTTGCTTGAAGGTGCGGTTGAAGTGCGGAATAGAGTCGAACCCGCACTCCACAGCTATCTGCGAAATCTCCATATCGCCAATGGTCAGCAGTTTGCAGGCATAACCAATGCGCATGTCCGCCACATATTGCAGGAAAGTCTTTCCCGTGGCGTCCTTGAAGAAACGGCAAAAGGCGCTGCTGTTCATATTCGCCATTTCGGCTATCTCGTCGAGCTTGAGGGAACGGGTGTAGTTGCTATTGATAAAGGAGATGATTTTATCGATACGCTTGTTTCCCGCTGTGGGAAACTTCTCATAGTAGCAAGGGCTTGCCAGCATCCTTCTTGGGACGGATACCGCCAATGCCTGCAATAAATCCAGCAAACCGGTTATCTGTCCGAATCCTTTCAGTTCGGGAAAAGCGGATACCATGTCGCGTACCGCACCGGCATCGGCCGTGTGAAAGACAACACCCCGTCTGGCCTCTTTCAGCAACACCCGTATCTGGTGAAACTGCGGATAATGGTCGAACGAGTATTGCATGAAGTTCTCCTCAAACTGAATGATAGTTCCTTGCACCCGCAACCGGGGATTATCGCCGTGATAAGCATCGTCACTCCGCATATAATGAGGCAGGCTGGGACCGAACAATACCACATCTCCTTCCGAAAAACACTCTATGCAATCGCCCACAAAGCAACGGCCGCAGCTTTTCTTCACATAGATTATTTCGTACTGGCTGTGGAAATGCCAGGGGTAAGTGAAGCGGTCGTAGTCGTAATAGCGCGCCTTTATCGGGTTGGACTCCGATATCTGGAGCTGTTCGTTTATTATCTGTCTCATAACACTGCCTGATGTTGATACGGCATCTCCCGGTTTGCCGAGCCGCATCCTATCCTTACACAAAGATAGCGAATAATAACAATAAGTCTGCGGGAAAAAAGAAAATACAAAGGGAAACGGAAAGAATACCCCGGTTGGTACGGAGCATACCAACCGGTGGCAGGAGACGTACCGAAGCGTGGTATGAACTGTACCAAAGCGTGGTACGAGCTGTACCAAACTGTGGTAGGAGCCGTACCAAAGTGCGGTACAAGGCGTACCAACCGTTGGTATTTCCCGTACCAAACGCAGGTATTATATTGGTACTTATATACTATTGATTTAAAGCTGTTTACTTCGTAGCAAAGGTTACTATCCCATTATCCTTTCAATACACGCAAATATCTGCAAACATCCTGCAAATATCCGTTTATATACAAACTGTTTTAGTGCCTACATTTGCAGTAAATAATCATTTTAAATCATTAATACAAAAAGAAGTATGGAAAAGACTTGGAGATGGTTCGGTAAGAAAGACAAAATAACGCTCGGTATGCTTCGGCAAATCGGTGTGGAAGGGATAGTTACCGCCTTGCACGATGTGCCCAACGGCGAAATCTGGACAGAAGAGGCCATCAACGATTTAAAGACATATATCGAGTCCTATGGCTTGCGCTGGTCGGTTGTGGAGAGCCTGCCCGTATGCGAGGCCATTAAATATGCCGGACCGGAACGCGAACAACTGATAGAGAACTACAAAATCAGTCTTGCCAATCTGGGCAAATGCGGTGTAAAGACCGTATGCTATAACTTCATGCCCGTTATCGACTGGATACGCACGGATTTACAACACCCCTGGGCAGACGGAACCTCATCGCTCTACTTCGACCGGGTGCGTTTTGCTTATTTCGACCTGCGCATTCTGCAACGTGAGGGAGCCGAAAAGGATTACTCCGCCGAAGAGCTGGCTAAAGTGGCCGAACTGGACAAGACCATCACCGAAACCGAAAAAGACAGCCTTGTCGATGCGATTATCGTAAAGACGCAGGGATTCGTAAACGGCAACATCAAGGAAGGCGACAAGAATCCGGTGAATATATTCAGAAATCTGCTTGCCTTGTACAAAGGTATCGACCGCGATGCGCTCCGCGAGAACATGCGGTATTTCCTTGCCGCCATCATGCCGGTGTGCGAGGAGTACGGCGTAAATATGTGCGTACATCCCGACGACCCGCCTTTCCAGGTACTGGGCTTGCCGCGTATCGTGACCAACGAAGAGGACATCGCCTGGTTCCTGAATGCAGTGGATAATCCACACAACGGACTGACGTTCTGTGCCGGCTCGCTCAGTGCGGGAGAGCATAACGACACCCGCGAACTCGCCAGGAAGTTTGCATCACGCACCCACTTTGTACATCTGCGCAGCACCGCAGCCATGCCGGGCGGCAACTTCATAGAAAGCTCCCACCTGACGGGACGCGGTCACCTCATCGACCTTATCCGCATCTTCGAGCAAGAAAACCCGAACCTGCCCATGCGTGTAGACCACGGACGGATGATGCTGGGCGATGAGAACAAGGGATATAATCCCGGCTATTCATTCCACGGCCGTATGCTGGCGCTGGCACAGGTGGAAGGCATGATGGCAGTGGTACAAGACGAAATGAAACAGAAGGAAACACAAGCATAAAATATACAATATAGATACGTGAAGCAGAAGACAATAAAGTATGAGGGGGCATACGCTTCATGCTTTATGCACGTGCTTCCCCGTATAAAAAAAGAAAAGAAAGAAAAAAGGAGACAAAGATTATGAACGAACAATTCAGTATTGCAGGTAAAGTAGCAGTTATCACCGGTGCAGGTGGTGTATTGGGTGGCAGCATTGCCAAGTGTTTTATGCAACAAGGCGCTAAAGTCGTAGCGGTAGACATCCGTCAGGAACAACTGGACAAGCGTGTAGAGGAACTGAAAACCTATGGTGAAGATGTAATCGGTATCGTCGGTAACGTGCTGGACATCGCCAGTCTTGAGAAACTTGCCGATGACATCGTTGCCAAGTGGGGACGTATCGACATTCTGCTCAACATTGCCGGCGGAAATATGCCGGGCGCAACTCTGGCTCCCGACCAGCACTTCTACGACATGGACATCTCCTGCTGGGAGAAAGTGACCAATCTGAACATGAACGGAACCGTTTACCCGTCTTTAGTGTTCAGCAAAGTGATGGCTAAGCAAGGTAAGGGCTGCATCGTCAACGTATCTTCCATGGCAGCTTACAGCGCCATCACCCGCGTTCCTGGCTATTCGGCAGCCAAGACAGCCGTTGCCAACTTCACCCAATGGCTGGCAAGCGAACTGGCACTGAAATACGGAGACGGTATCCGCGTCAATGCCATCGCCCCGGGCTTCTTCATCGGCGACCAGAACCGCGCCGTACTCATCAACCCCGACGGCTCACTGACCGACCGCAGCAAGAAAGTCTTGGCCAAAACCCCGATGAAACGCTTCGGCGACATCAACGAATTGAACGGCGCCGTACAGTTCCTGTGCAGCGATGCCGCCAGCTTCGTTACGGGTGCATTGCTTCCTATTGACGGCGGTTTCAGCGCATTCAGCGGAGTATAACCCCGTCAATCTTCGATTATTTATTTTACCGGAAAGAAACACAAAGAGAAGGCTCTCTACCCCGATTGGCAGAGAGCCTTCTTCTCTTCACTGTATTATAAACTTATAATGGATGCCGATTAATATCCGGGATTCTGTTCCGCTTTCTTTTCTTCAGGAGTTAACGCATGACCGTCCTTTTGGATAGCATCCAGGTAGGTTTGCGGAATAGGACGCAAATTATGACGTTCCTGAATATTGGGGGCAGCATCCGGATTAAATGCTTTGGCGCGTTCGACCAAAGTCAACGTCCTTGATAAATCTTGCCAACGATGAAATTCACCGCAAAGTTCACGAGAACGTTCGTTCAGTAACAGACACAGCATACGGTCATAATCCGTACTATACCCTAATTTACTGATAATAGCCTCATCTTCGGCCGGCAAGTTGTGAATATCCGTAATCTTTAAGTCTGTAGCAGATTTAATGTTTCTGTCGATATTGTTGGACTCATAATAAGAATTCTCCGCAAAATAAGAATTCACACCGTCATCCTTATATCCCAACGCTTTATCATTATAAGCAGCACCACCATCGCAATATGCGGAACGGTCTTCTCCTGCTTTATAAGCGGCACGTGCACGAAGATCATTGATATAGCCTAAAGCATCAGGATACTTGCCTTGACGAATCAACACTTCGGCTGCAATCAAATAGGTTTCACCCAAACGGGCAAGAATACCATCGCGGAAACCAACACGACTGTCTCTCGATTCACGGGAACCGTCAATATACTTATTCAACGTACAATAACGATTAGTATAATCATATAAAGCCTCATCATCTTCTCCGTTGCGATCTTTCGGATAAGCTACAAACACTGTCGGAATTGTTTTCCCCGTCTTGTCATAAGTCACCTGATTGTTAAGCTGTACAGCATCAAAACGAGTGTCACCGGGACGGTTAATTACATACATGATACCCAAATCACCGTGTACGTATCCGGAACCTTTTTGCGGGTTGTTCACCGCATATTTCGTTTTAAAACTTTTCCAGAAACGAGAGTCATCGACCATATCATACACATTGTACATATAATAAGTAGTTCTGAGACGTTGATACTCGCGTTCACCGGCAATATCACGTTGCATTTGCGGCAAATCTTTGTATACGGAAACATAATAGAGATGACACTGATTACCATTAGCTCCTTCCGTTGCTTTGTCAGAAGAGAACTGAGCTGCCAAAATTATTTCATCCAGTTGCTCGTTTGCACCGTTCGGCTCAGTATAATTCCACAAATCTGCATAATTCGGAGCTAAACTACGATGAGATATAACCTCTTGCGCCAAACGTAATGCTTCTTTCAAATCATCCTCTTTCGTTGCGCTGTTCCAATCATCATTTATCTCACTGGCACGCAACAAATATGCTTTGGCAAGAAAATGCGCTGCTGCATCTTTCGTCATCTTTCCTGTCATGGGAGCTGTTTCGGGCAGATACTTATAAGCGTCTTTTAAGTCACTGATCACCTGTTGCAATGTTTCTTCGGCAGTAGCGCGAGAAAATTCACGTTCCGGAGTTTCGCTCGGAGTAAGTTTCAAAGGAACTCCCCCATACTGAGATACCAGTTTCAGATAATTGAACCCGCGCAGGAAATAAGCTTCTCCCATATAAGTATTCTTATTGTCTGCTTTGTAACTATCCGGAGTAACCTTACTCAATAGCAGATTGGCATTGTTGATACCGATATACATGCCATCCCAAACTTCATACATATTGGTAGAGTTGCTGACAATCGATGACTGGAAGTTTCCATCATAATTATTCCAGGAAGCATTAGAACCGTCGCCACCTACACGAAACTCATCCGTACCATAGTTAGTAGTGGCACATGCCCACTCTTTTGCAAAATGGAAACGTAAATTATAGTAAAGGCTAACTTCCAAACGGTCGATACCTTCTTGAGTATCGAAGAAATCTGTATTCTGCTGAGTAGTCAACTCCTCATCCAGAAAATCACTGCAAGAAGTCATCGGACCTACCAAAGTCAAGGCCAACAAGCCAAATGTTATTTTTTTATGTAGTTTCATAATCATAATACTTTTAATGACATTTAAAATCCAACATTCAAACCAATTGTGAATCCACGGTTCCAAGTAGAAGTAAACGCTTGCGAAGCATCCAATTCCAGGAAATCAATATTAGAGAAAATTCGTCCCGGATTCTTGGCTTGTACATAAACCTTTAAATTAGATAAATTCCACTTTTTGATGAGCGTCTGCGGAAAAGTGTAACCCAAAGATATGTTACGTACTTTCAGAAATGAACCGTTCTTATAACCTACAATACGATAGTAAGGGTCTCCACCGCCAATATTGTAAATAGGTTTCTGATATTCTGCATTCTTGTTGTTTTCGTTATAATAATTTATCTTACGCTGCATATAACGTCCACCCTGCCATTCACCGCCGGTATCTACCATATAATCGAAGCGTCCGTACATCATAACAGAGAGGTCGAAATTCTTGTAAGTAAACGTATTCGTCATGCCAAAAGTCCAACGGGGACGAGTATGTCCTATGATTACACGATCGTCATTCGGGTCGATTTTATAATCACCATTTTGGTCTATCGGACGTACCATACCTGCTTGGAATGAATGCCCTTTGGCATTGAACTTAGCCATTTCGGCAGCGTCTTCTTCTTTCCAAAGTCCGCCACACTCGTAACCGTAAATTACCCCCAACGCCTGTCCTATAAACCAATTATTATTTATATCGTCCTCTTTACCATTTGCCAATTCATCAATCTTGTCTTTCTGCCATGCAGCATTAATACTGGTAGAC
>NZ_JBCODG010000047.1:0-36088 GCF_040928965.1 Bacteroides sp. 2201st1_D9_2201SCRN_220225
TTGAAGAAAATAAACCGATTTATATCGGTGATAAACAAGAAAGAAGGTGCATCGTGCATTACGACACACCTTCTTTTTTGATTTTCTCCTTTTCCCGGTTATTCATTTGGGATGGAGTGATGTTTCATGATAAGACAGATGTTTAAATGGCAAGATGTCTTCTTGTGCTGATTGGATATAAAAAAAGTCTGTCCGTACTTTCGTACGTCAGACTTTCAATTCTCTCTAATTGTTGTTCTGAAATTATTCAGCTACAACTGCTGCGCTATCTGTTGCAGTAGTATCAGCTACTGATGCTGCTGCCTCAGCTGCTGCAGCTTCTACAGCTGCGATTGAGTCAGCGATACGGATTGAATCAGCTGTTGCTTGTTCAGCGTTAGCTGCTTTGTTACCACAAGATGCGAAAGATACTGCTACGATAGCTACGGCCATCAAAACTAATTTTTTCATTTTCTTTACTTTTAAAACGTAATACAATCAATTGCTTTATTAAAACGCTGCAAAGGTATGTACTTTTTGGATATGTTGTTCTCCAAAACCCAACTTTTTTTATACTTTTTTTTGAGGAAAGCCCATTTTGCCCTCTTCAAGCATGTTCTATAACATATTAATCCTCTGCAATGCTGTTGTATAAATACCTTTTGATACTTCTTTTCGGGGTTTTCTCAAATTCTGTAGGATAAAGCTGTATTTGGCTGACTTTTTCGTAAGCGGCAACGCTGTTGTTCAGATTCTTGAGATTTTCATCCATGATGGTCTTCAGGTTTTCCGGATTGTTCAACCCTAAAGAATCCAGTGCCTCATAGTCGGCATAGACCAAAGCTACCAATTTCCTGTTGCGCTCAATCACAAGGCTTTCCAAAACGAACGGCATATTGTTGAGGCGGGCTTCTATTTCTTCCGGAAAAATATTTTGTCCGCTGGAGCTAAGAATCATAGTTTTGCTGCGCCCACGGATATAAAGGTTGTTATGCTCGTCCAAAGTACCTAAGTCGCCGGTACGTAGCCAACCGTCTTCAGTAAAAACCTCTTTGGTGGCTTCCGGATTTTTATAATATCCAACCATTACATTCTCACCGCGTACCTGTATTTCGCCAAGTCTGTCATCCGGATTTTCTTTATAGATGCGGGCTTCCATAATATCAAGTACCCGTCCGGAAGAAGTGGTTACGAATTCGTTCCAGGGAGCGTAGCTGATAAGCGGGGCGCATTCCGTCATGCCGTAGCCGATGGTGAAAGGAAATTTGATGCGATGGAAGAATTCTTCCACTTCCGGATTCATGGCAGCGCCACCGATAATCACTTCTTTGAATCGGCCACCTAACGCATCTACCAATTTCTTACGGATTTGCCCATATATCTGTCCGTCCAGCAAAGGAATGCTGAGCGCCCATTTCATGGACTTTTTGTTGATAATAGGCTGGATGACGTTCTTGTATATCTTTTCGATAACAAGGGGGACGGTTATAATCAGGTTTGGCTTTACTTCTTCAAACGCCTTCATCAGGATTTTGGGAGAAGGAACTTTTCCTAACAGTGTGACATGTGTACCCACGGCCGTAGCGGTCAGGAAGTCGAAAGCGCAACCGTAAGCGTGTGCCAGTGGTAGAAAAGAGAGTACTTTATCTCCTTTCTTCAGCAGTTCGGTACGTATACCGAAAGTTACGTTACCTGCCAGATTATTTCCTGTCAGCATGACGCCTTTACTGAAGCCTGTTGTACCCGAAGTATAGTTCAACAACATTATTTTGTCGTTGGAGAGGTCGGTATAAGTTACATCTTCCCGTGTGAAACCATTCGGATAAGTTTCTTCCATTTTATCACCCAGATGTTTGAGGAAACGTTGGATAGTCTCTCCGTCACGCTGGTACAAACAGCGAAAATCGTTGAGAGAGAACACACCGCGCAATCCGGTAAGCCGTTCTTCTTCCAGATGCTCCCAGATGGCATCACTGGTGAAGAGGAATACTGATTCGGAATGATTGACGATGTGATGTACATCATTGGGGTTGAAATCCTGCAGAATAGGAACCACGATGCCGCCATAGGTGATAACCGCCATATAAGCGATGCACCAACGGGCATTATTCTTGCCGATAATCGCTATCTTATCGCCGCGGCGCAGGCTGCAATACTTGAACAGAAGGTGTAATTTGGCAATTTCCTGCGCTACTTCTCCATAGGTATAACTTTCGTTTTCTCCATAATCGGTGTAACAGGGAAGATCCCAATTCTCGCGGAAACTATGCTCGTATAGCTTGATAAAGTTTTCTTGTATCATTGCACGTTTTTTGATGAATTGTGCAAAAGTAGGAAAAATATAATAATAATGTGTACCTTTGTCGTGAAAATGTGATTTAGACTCATGATAGATACCAGTATATTTCAAGATAAGACAGCGGTTTACTATACGTTGGGGTGTAAACTGAATTTCTCGGAAACTTCGACTATCGGTAAGGTTTTGCGGGAGGCAGGCGTGCGTACGGTGCGCAAGGGAGAGAAGGCGGATATATGTGTGGTAAACACCTGTTCGGTCACCGAAGTGGCGGATAAGAAGTGCCGCCAGGCGATTCATCGTTTGGTGAAGCAGCATCCGGGAGCTTTTGTGGTGGTAACGGGGTGCTATGCCCAGTTGAAGCCGGATGCCGTAGCAAAGATAGAAGGTGTGGATGTAGTGCTGGGTGCGGAGCAGAAGAAAGACCTGCTTCAGTATTTGGGCGATTTGCGGAAGCACGAAAGCGGTGAGGCACATACCTCTGCCTTGAAAGATATCCGTTCGTTTGCTCCATCGTGTTCGCGTGGTGATCGTACCCGCTTCTTCCTGAAAGTGCAGGACGGTTGCGATTATTACTGTTCTTATTGCACCATTCCTTTTGCCCGCGGCCGCAGTCGTAACGGAAGCATCGCATCTTTGGTGGAACAGGCTCGTCAGGCAGCCGCCGAAGGCGGTAAGGAGATTGTATTGACAGGGGTAAATATCGGCGATTTCGGAAAGTCGACGGGAGAAACCTTCTTCGACCTGGTAAAGGCGTTGGACGATGTGGAAGGCATTGAGCGCTATCGCATATCTTCTATTGAACCTAACTTGCTGACGGATGAAATCATTGAGTTCGTATCCCGTTCCAATCGGTTTATGCCTCATTTCCATATTCCGTTGCAATCGGGTAGTGATGAGGTGCTGAAACTGATGCGCAGACGATATGATACGGCGTTGTTTGCTTCTAAAGTGAAACGGATAAAGGAAGTGATGCCTGATGCCTTTATCGGTGTGGACGTGATCGTAGGAACACGTGGAGAAACAGAAGAATACTTTGAGCAGGCATACCGGTTTATTCAAAGTCTGGATGTGACGCAGCTTCATGTGTTCAGCTATTCCGAACGTCCGGGTACGCAGGCTTTGAAGATAGAGCATGTGGTGTCTTCCGAGGAAAAGCACAGACGCAGCCGGCTTCTGCTGGATTTGTCGGACGAAAAGACACGTGCGTTTTATGCCCGCCATATCGGGCAGACAATGCCTGTGCTGTTGGAACGTTCTAAACCGGGAACGCCGATGCATGGCTTCACTCCGAATTACATCCGGGTGGAAGTGCCGCATGATGATGCGCTGGATAATCAGGTAATACCGGTGCGTATGGGCGATTTTAATGAAGAAGGCACGGCGCTTTCGGGAGCGTTTGGCGATAAGTGATTTACTCAGTAATCTGTAATAAGGAATTGACAAGGTGAAATCAAGATTGATTTATTGGTTGACTTATGCGGGCATGTGGTTGTTGGCCTTATTGCCTTTTAAGGTACTTTATATACTGTCCGACGGGCTTTGCTTTTTGATGCATCACGTCGTGCACTATCGGCGCAGAGTAGTACGTGCTAATTTGTGCAATGCGTTTCCTGAAAAATCCGCGGCTGAACTGCGGGATATAGAGCGTGAGTTCTACCGTTATATCTGTGATTATATGTTGGAGGAGGTGAAGATGCTGCGTATGTCTTTCAAGGAACTCTGCCGACGCATGGAATATGACAATAAGGAAGAGTATCTTGCCATGATTGAAAAACATGGGGGGATTGTGTTGCTGATACCGCACTATGCTAACTTTGAGTGGATTACGGGAATGAGCAGTATCATGCAAGAGGGAGATATACCAGTGCAAATTTATAAACCGTTGCATAATAAATATATGGATGCTATGTTTAAACGCATCCGTACCCGTTTTGGCGGTTACAATGTGGCCAAACATTCTACGGCGCGCGAGATTATAAAACTGTGCCGTGACAACAAGCGTGTGGCGGTGGGAATGATAACCGACCAGTCGCCCAATCCTAACGAGGCGCATTACTGGACAACTTTCCTGAATCAGGATACCGTCTTTATGGATGGTGCCGAACGTATTGCCAAACTTATGGACTTTCCTGTATTCTACTGTGAACTGCAAAAGCAGGGAAGGGGATATTGCCGGGTTCGTTTTGATCTGATAACCGAAACTCCGAAAGCGACTGCCGACGGTGAGATAACGGAATGTTTTGCCCGTCGCCTGGAACAGACAATCCGTCGCGAACCGCCCTATTGGTTCTGGTCGCATAAGCGTTGGAAACTAAAGCGTGAGGATACCATACAACATGGATAAAATAGCCGTTGTCATATTGAACTGGAATGGGTGTGAAATGCTTCGTTCGTTTCTTCCTTCCGTAGTGCGCTATTCCAAGACGGAAGGTGCGAAAATTTATGTGGCGGATAACGGTTCGACAGATGCTTCCGTTGATATGCTTCGCCAAGAGTTTCCTGACGTGCATCTTATTATATTAAAAGAGAACCTCGGTTTTGCCGAAGGATACAACCTTGCCTTGCAGCAGGTATCTGCAGAGTATGTGGTGCTGCTTAATTCCGATGTGGAAGTGACCGGACACTGGCTGGCGCCACTTGTAAGCTACATGGACGCTCATCCTGAAGTTGCGGCATGCCAGCCTAAAATCCGGAGTTGGCGGCAAAAGGAACTGTTCGAATATGCAGGAGCGGCCGGCGGATTTATAGACCGTTACGGTTATCCCTTTTGCCGGGGGCGGATAATGAGTGCAGTAGAGAAAGACAACGGACAGTATGATACTGTCGTTCCTGTGTTTTGGGCTACAGGCGCTGCCTTGTTTATCCGTCGGAAAGACTATTTGGATGCCGGCGGATTGGACGGACGTTTTTTCGCTCATATGGAAGAGATAGACTTGTGCTGGCGACTTCGTGCCCGCGGGCGGATGCTGGTTTGTGTACCCCAAAGTACCGTTTATCATGTAGGCGGTGCAACCTTGAAAAAGGAGAATCCTCATAAGACTTTTCTCAATTTCCGTAACAATCTTGTAATGCTCTATAAGAATCTGCCGCAAGAAGAATTGGGGCCTGTAATGCGTGTGCGCGCAGTGCTTGATTATGTTGCGGCTTTGAGTTTTCTGCTCAAAGGGCAGTTTCCCAATATGTGGGCAGTGCTTCGCGCACGTCATGCATTCCATTTGCTCCGTCCTTCGTTTGCGGATGCCCGTAAAGAGAACTTGAAAAAAACATCACTCCCGATGATTCCCGAACGGGTAAAAAGTAGTATCTTGGTAGGGTTTTATCTGCGTGGGAAGAAATTTTTCTCTCAGTTGTAGGAACTGTTATCTATTCTTGATTGTTTGTTTTGTAAAAGTTATTTGCTTATGGAAAAATTGGTTAGAAAGATTGGCCTGGTGGCGCATGATGCCATGAAGAAAGACCTCATAGAGTGGGTACTTTGGAATTCGGAATTGCTTATGGGGCATAAGTTCTATTGTACGGGTACTACGGGAACCCTTATTTTGGCGGCATTGAAAGAGAAGCATCCCGATGTCGAATGGGATTTTACCATTCTCAAATCCGGTCCTTTGGGCGGTGACCAGCAAATGGGCTCGCGCATTGTGGACGGGGAAATTGATTATCTTTTCTTCTTTACAGATCCCATGACTTTGCAGCCGCACGATACCGATGTTAAGGCTTTGACCCGTCTTGCCAGCGTGGAGAACATCGTGTTTTGCTGTAACCGCAGTACGGCAGACCATATCATTTCGAGTCCGCTCTTCCTTGATCCTACTTATGAACGTACTGTTCCCGATTATAGCAACTATGCCAAGAGGTTCGAGAACAAGCAAGTCGTTGCCGAGGCGGTTGAATCGGCTAAGAAAAGAAAGAAGAAGCAATAATTCATTCTGTGCATATAATGAGGCGGGGATGTCCGAAGTGCCTGTATAGGGTTGCTTTTGTTTTAAGTAGCTATTGCTGTCGCTTCCCGTGAGATGCAAATCTCTATTCCCGCCGCTTCGATGTCTGCCCCCATTGGCGGATTGCGCTTTGATAACTTTAATTCAATATTTTCTATTTGGGGGAAATCGCCGAACAACCGTTTCACAATACGTCCTCCGACATGTTCCAATAGCTTGGAAGGAACCTTCATTTCTGTCTTTACGGCTTCATACACATCTGCGTAGCTCACGGTATCCGCTACATCATCGGTCTGCATGGCAGGTGCGATGTTTACTTGCAGTCGCAGGCTGACGGTGAATTCGTTACCTGCCAGTGTTTCCTGTTCGCCTACACCGTGGTGGGCGAAAAAGCATATCCGGTCTAAAAATATGTAGCTTTTCATAAACGAAAAAATAGTCTCTCATGCAAACTTATGGATAATATTTTTGTTCTACAACTCGTGGAGCACGATTTCTATGCTTTTTTGCAAAAAATGGCGTGAAAATTTTCATTCTAATTATATTTCTATAACTTTGCATTGAAGTTCGGTAGCGACTGTAGCTTGATTTTTTAAGGAGAAAAATATATTAGAAGCGTTGTGCTTTGTCCTCTAACATGAAAACCTAGGAAATTTTCAGAAGTTAAACAATGGACAGCACAGTGGATTCTCACGTTTGTAGCGTGGGACTGCTGTCTGTTTTGTTTAACGGGTTTTCCTAGGGCCTTCATGTTAGAAACAGCACGCAGCTCCACGTTTCTGTTTCTAACCGGTCCTTTCGGAGTTTGGAGGACGCATGCTTCCGGTCTGCCTGTGCAGACAGAAGTTTATAAGACGTTTATGCAGATAAGATTGTTGCTGTTTCTGTTGTGCATATTTCTCATGACTCCGATTGATGGGTATGTAAAAGCCGGTAATGGGGAAGATACCTTGTACTACGCCGGGCGAACATTCAGTCCGAATTCGAGTATCGGGCGCAATAACCATTCGTTGTTGCTGAAGACCAATGCTGTGGCGTGGGGAATGGCGGTTATGAACGTAGCGGTGGAGTATGATATTTCGCCTGCAATTTCTGTCCTTATTCCTTTTTACTATTCTCCTTTCAATTATTTTACTTCTTCCCGCAAGCTGCGCACTTTCTGTGTGCAGCCCGAAGTGCGTTATTGGTTCGGGCAGGTGGATGGTCTTTTTACCGGTGTGCATATCGGGGTGGCTTCTTACAACTATGCTCTTAAGAACAGTACATATCGCTATCAGAATAGCGATACGGGTGCTCCATTGCTGAACATGGGGCTTACTGCCGGTTACCGGCTTTCACTCGGAAAAGGCGGGTGCTGGTGTCTGGAGTTTTCTTTGGGAGCGGGATATGCTTATCTGGATTATGACCGCTTTTTCAATATTCCCGGTGGTGCTTATGTCGATACTCGTCATAAGAATTTTTTCGGTATCGACCATGCGGGTATTTCAGTGGGCTACCGTATTGATTGGAAAGGAGGCCGGCGATGAAACAACTGTTTGTGGCTGCCTGTAGCTTGCTGTCTGCACTCTTGTGGGGAGGATGCAGCGTACGCGAAATGCCGGAAGGAGGTGGGATAGACCCTACAACCGTACATACCGAAATTGTCCTGCTACCCGGTTCCGATATGACACAGTTTGATATTCCTGAGTTCTCTACACGTACCGCCGGTGTGCACAAGTACAAGGTGCGTTATATTGTGGAAGTATATGCCGATGACAGGTTCGACCAAAGCCTGCAATTCCGCCGTCAGTTGATTTGTGAGGAAGGAGATGCAGGAGAAGTGGCATTGGAATGTGAACTTCATGCACGTAACTATCGGGTGGTTGCATGGCGGGACTTTGTACTTGCTGCCGAGGTTTCCGACAACACTGCTGCCGACTGTTTTTACACCACCTCCGATTTTGCTGCCGTCAAGCTGAAAGGTGATTATACGGGCGGAACCGACTATAAAGATGTGTTTTGCGGACAGGCAACCCTCGACCTTACCCCTTATCGTTGCCGTTTGGCAGCCCGTCATCGCGAAGAGATACAATTGGAACGTCCGCTGGCGAAAATAGAGTTGATTACTACCGATGTCATCAAGTACCTCAACAAGTTGGAACAAATGAAGTCTGTCCGTCCTGCAGGCATAGAAGATTTTACGGTGCAACTGGGTTACACCGGTTATTTCCCCACAGGTTTTAATGTCGTTTCCAACCGTCCCAATGAGGCGGTCACAGGTATACAATTTACTTCCGTTCCCATTGTTATTTCCAACAATGAGGCTTGTCTGGCTTTCGACTATGTGCTGGTGAATGGTACGGAGTCTTCCGTTACGCTGGAAATGGTTATCTGCAACGAAAAGGGACAGGAGGTGAACCGGGTCGGCGGCGTGGAAGTGCCCGTCAGACGGAATAGGATTACTACGGTGCGTGATGCGTTTCTTACCCGTGAGTTCGCTCCCGGCATCGGTATCAACCCCGGTTTCGACGGAGAGATAAATGTGGTGGTTCCCTGACGGCTTATTTAAACATGACTTATTCAAACAGAATAAACAGATGTCTCATTTTAAACAAAACGAACATGAAAAAGCGTTTTTTATTAATGGCAGGTATTATCCTGCTTGTATTCGCAGCCTGTCAGAGTGACGAGCTGGCGAATGGCGGAAGAAACGGCGAAGTAGCTGCCTCTTTCAGTGTACAGTTGCCTGGGAACGGGAACAATGCTGTAACCCGTGCTGCAACGGCGGGTGACGGTACATCGGTGAACCGTTGTATCATGGAAATCTACCTGAACGACGAACTTTATAGCCGGCAGATAGGTGCGATTCAACCGGATGGTCTGACGGCCGGCTTTGATGTCCGCCTGGTTACTTCACAGACTTATAAGTTCGTGTTCTGGGCAGACCACGTCGAGTCAGTGGAAGATGAAGCCATAAAGACCGATTTGCATTACAACACTGCCGACCTTCGTAACATTTCCATGCAAGGGGATTATAACGGAAGCGGTAAGGACAATACGCGGGATGCTTTCTTTGCCAGTCTGGAGAAGCTGGTGACTAATGCTTTTTCTGAAAGTGTGGAGCTGACCCGTCCGTTCGGACAGTTGAACATCAAAACGGAAGATTTGGCTTCTATTCCTGATAATCAAAAAGAAGCATTTGTTCCGGTAACGGCGGGCTTGTCATTCAAGAACCTTTATACCGGTTTTAATGCAGCCACGGGCAACTTGCTTGGCGAACCGACGGCTGTGGCTTACAAAGCTGCTTCGGATGTGGTGGATGCCAACGGTAACCTGACTGTGGACTATCTCTTTGCACCGAATACTGCGGGCGGACAACATCTGGTAAATATGACGCTTGCCGTATACAACGCCGCCGGTGGACAGATTACCACGAAAGCCCTGAATAACATACCTGTTCAGCGTAACTACAAGACGAATGTAACGGGTAATTTACTGACGGTTGACGGTAAGGTAAACGTAATGGTTACTCCTGCATTCTCTTCTCCTGCTTTAAGTGAAAAAGTAATAGAGGTAGCATCCGTAAGCGAAGTGGTTGAAGCCTTGAAAACCAATACTAATGTGGTTGTAATGGAAGCACCGAAAGAAGCAGCCACTATTTCACTGCCCAAATATGAGAGCGGGGATGTTGCGGTATCCATAACATTGCCTGAAACATCGAATGACATAACCATTAATTATGCGACAGAAACCGGTGGGGATAGTAAAAATGCTCCTAAGGAACTGAATATAACGGCTCCTTCCGTCAGCAAGATAATCATTGACGCTTCGGAATCTACCGTAACGTTGAACGGACAGTCTTATACGGCTGTTGAGGCTACTACAGCGGATAATACGCTGATTGTGGGGAAAGATGTTACAGTTGCAGATTTGACTGTTAAGAAAGGCAATGTGGAAATTTATGGAACGGTAAACAATATCAGCTTTACAGACAACGGCGGTTATGTTACTGTTTGCAGCGTTTCCACTGCCGCACAGCTTAAGGCGGCCGGTGCTTTGGTAACCCAAAAGAAGTGCCGGAAAATTGTATTAACTGCCGATATAGACCTCAACGGAAGCAGTGAAAATCTTTGGGAACCGATGAATGCAGAATACAATGCACTCAAAAACGGAGAAACCAACCTTGAAGAGTTTGACGGTGGCAACCACACCATCCGTAATCTTTATGTTGATAATGTTACGAATAAAACGAATACTAAAGGAAATTATTATGGTGGTCTGTTTTATGTACTCAACGGTACGGTGAAAGATCTTACTATTGACGGGGCAACAGTAACTTGTTTCCGTGGTGCAGCATTAATAGGACGATTGGACGCCGGATTGGTGGAAAACTGCCACGTGAAGAATGCCAGGATATATAGTGAGCAAAAGGCCGGCGGGCTGGCGGGTTATGTAAACAACAGCAGCCAAGATTTGATTATCCGCGGATGTTCTGCATCGGATATAACACTCGATAAACTTTCAAGTATGGATGAAGCCTATATGATGGGAGGTTTTATCGGTTATTTGCAATCTTACGAACGGAATACGCTCATCGAAAATAATAGTGTAAGCAATATTGCCATAAATTATATATATACTTCTCCTGACGAGGTTACGGATAAGGTTGCTGATATGGAGCAGACCTATTGCCATGCATTTATCGGAAATGTGATAAACACTTCTAAGAAAGACGAATCATACAATAAGTATAGCGTTGTTTTGAAGAACAATCGAGTGGATAAACAGCTTGAAAATGCCGTAACTTGTGACCGTACCAATAATTATATAGGTTGGTGGGCAGGTGACTACAATCTTAATGGAAATAATGTCTCTTACTCCACTAAATTGGTGATTGACGGTGAGATTATGGACCGTTGGATAGAGGTGAAGCGCGTGGCAAACCTGCTCAGAACCGGGGGAGATATTTCCATTTATCGCTATGTAGACCTGACAAAGAACAATAAATCAAGTCAGGAAATAAATATTACTGCGGAAACGGTGTTGACATTGGAGAAGAATGCCGTACTCATTGTAGGAAAACAACAAGTTAATAATAAGAGTAAACTTACAGTAAAAGGTGCAGGTGCCATGAAAGCTACCGATTACCTGCTTATGAATGAAACCGGAGCCGAATTGATTATTGAAGGCGGCATTTTCACTGCTACATCAGCTACGGATGCCAACGGAGTGGCTGTTTATAATCAGGGAAAATGCACTGTCAATTCCGGAGTCTTTGATGCTCCCGGATTTACACTGATGAATACCGGCAATGCAGATATGACAGTTACCGGCGGTACTGTAAAATGTGGTGGCATAAAAACGGGATATGCGTTAATGGCGGCAGGTTCTGCTGCCAAGCTTACCGTAAGTGGCGGTGATATAGAGGCTATACAGTCTATCGGTGGCGCTCAAGTAAATATTTCGGGTGGTTCGGTATATTGTGAGGGGGTGTATTATGCCTTGTATAACGGAGGCGGCAATACTTCGATTTCCGGTGGTTACTTTTATAGTCCGACAGGAAAGAATATTTATGTAGCAAGCGGAACCGTAAAAACTACCGGTGGCTACTTTAGTGATAAGTCCGCTCCTTTGGAAAGCGGTTATAAATTTCAGGATATTAGTGTAACCGAGAATGGAAATCAGTATAACTATCAGGTAGTGTCTGAATAATAAATATCTAAATAAGATTGGTATGAAAAAGTGTTTTTTACTTAGGATAGGTATTTTTCGCTGACTATTAACGGTACAAGATACTGATCCCCCCCCTTTATGGGACATGAAACTTGTCTCTTTCGCAAGAGGAGATGATGCAACTGTTGCTTTCCGGATTACGGAAGTGTTCTGCGGTTCGGAGAGCATACGGTTTTTTTGTTTGTTTGCCTTCCCTGCGTTGCGAAACGTGGGGAAGTTTTTGTATGATTTAGTCAGTTGTTTGTTATCATAGGTCTGTTTATTAAGCAGAGGTATAGCAGAAAATTCTATGTAAGGAGATGCAATGAGTAAAAAAAGCGGTGGAAACTATTAAAAAGTCTCCACCGCTTTTTTACTCATTATCAGTCAATATGCTGTTTATCGTCCTGTTTGTGCGATAAGCTCTTTTATCTTTTCGTTCAGGCTTTCGGCTTTCATCAGTTGTTCCAGTGTCAGGTGCATACGCCAGCGCCAGTAGTGGCGCGGATTGGCAGGTACATTGATACGTTCTTCCTGCGCATTGGGGTTGCGCCATTTGCCATCCATCGACATCCAGTCCTGCAGGGAGAGGATGGCAAGTATGGAATTGCTTTGCAGGTGCTTGCGTACAACCTCTTCGCAAAGTTCGGGCGTGGCAACGGCGGGAGCGGCACCGTAATGTCCGAGCATCGTGTTGTAGTAACGTTGTGTCTGCTGGAAGTCTTCTTCCCACCAGCCGCGCAAGGTGGACATATCGTGTGTGGATATGGTGCAGACAGAGCGATACGGATACCAGTCCGGATGTCCGAACTCCTGTGCCGGGTCTTTAGGCATGCGTTGTATTTCCAGGGACAGAATGCGTAAATCGTTCATTACCCATGCCACGCAACCGGGAATCATGCCCAAGTCCTCACCGCATACCAGCATCCGGGTGGATTGCGTCAGTTGCGGCAGTTTGTTCATAGCCTGCTCACGCCAGAATTCGTTGTGGCGGTGATAGTAGTACTGGTCGTACAGACGGTTGAAGGCAGCCTTTTCCCAATCGTTCAGGGAACGGTAGATATAGTCGTGCTGCACACCGATACGCGGGTGGTATTTGTACGGGTCATTGCGGTCGGGCACAAACAGCACGTCGCTGATAAGCGCATACAGGCCGTCGCGTATCCAGATACTGTCCTCATCCGTTTTGCCGGCAAAGTAGGCCTCTACCTTGCGTTGGGTATCGAATTCGGGACGCATCCGGTAAATTTCCCACGTATCTGTCGGTTCGATGAACGTCTGCTTTACGTAATCGGTATGCGGGCCGAACATCTGTCCGAGGAAGTACTCGTGTATGTAAGGTTTCAGGAACTCATCGCGGAAAGAGAGACCGTAACTCTCTATCTCCTCACGCGTCATGGGCAGGGCGGGCACGAACTGTCCCAGCAGACCGTGCACGGCGTGCATCGGAATTTCCCAGATTCGGAAGAAACCGAGGATATGGTCGATGCGGTAGGCATCGAAGTATTCCGCCATTTTGCGGAAACGCTTCATCCACCACGCATAGCCGTCCTTTTCCATGACATCCCAGTTGTAGGTGGGGAATCCCCAGTTCTGTCCGTTTACAGAGAAATCATCGGGCGGTGCGCCGGCTTGTCCGTTCAGGTTGAAATAGTGGGGTTCTGTCCATGCTTCTACACTGTTGCGGCTGATGCCGATGGGTATGTCACCTTTCAGCACAACACCATTGGCGCGTGCATGTTCGGTAGCTGCAAGCAGTTGCAGATGCAGGTTGAACTGGATATAAAAATAGATGGCTATATGCGGGTAATCGGCTGATGCCGGTTGGCAGAGCTTCTCAATCTCTGCGGCATCGTAGCTGCTGTATTTAGGCCACTCGCGGAAGTTGGGCGTTTTATAAACATCGCGCAGGTAACTGAAAACGGCGTACGGTTGCAGCCACTCTTTGTTTGATTCAAAAAAATCGTGGAAAGCTGCCGAGCTCAATACTTTTTCTCCTTCTTGCTTGAAGATAAGATGAAAATATTCCCACTTGGTTTTGTTGACGGCTTCGTAATCGACGGCAGGCAGGGCATTCAGCTCTTTCTGCCGTTTGTTGAAGTCTGCCATGGCTTTTTTGTCCTTCAATGTTCCCAGTTGCTTCAAGTCGGTGTACATCGGATGGAAAGCATAGATGGAGATGCTGTTGTAAGGATAGGAATCCGTCCATGTATGTGTCATGGTGGTGTCGTTGATGGGCAGAATCTGTACGGCTTTCTGTTTGGTGCTTACCGCCCAGTCAATCATACGCTTCAAGTCGCCGAAGTCGCCCACACCAAAGCTCTTTTCGGAGCGGAGTGAGAATACGGGCACGGCAACACCTGCGCCCTTCCAGGCGGGAAGGCTGAAATATACGTAGCGGTCGCCGACAACAAGGGTTTCGTTGGCGCCTGTTTGCGGGTCTGCCATATATCGGTTCGGATTGTTTTCCCAGCAAACGGCACGGCGTTCTTTCTTGTTATATAGAATGAATTTATATTCCAGCGGGAAGCTGATTTTGGTGGCATCCACCTCTATCTGCCACTCCGGGAAGTTGGCATCACTCATAAGCACGGCTTTGTCCGGGTTCCACTCTCCGAATATAGGCTGGTTTCCGCAGATGCCCAGGCAATGGTCACTGTCTATGCAGGGTGCGTATGCCTTTATCAGCAGCCCTTTCTTGTGTCCTTTGGGTGCGGCGTTGCGTTCGCGGTGTGCCAGAAGAGATTCCGTAAAGGCGGAAGTATAGAAATACTGCTGCTCCGGCAGGTTTTTCCAGCAATCCTGTATCCGGTACGTTTTCTTGGAAGTTCCGGAAAGGTAAAGTGTACGGGGCAGGCTGTTCCACTCTGCACGTGTATGCCGGCCGTCGCGGAAGATATGGTAGCTGTATCGGACAAGTCCGTCTTCCGGCATTGCAATGTTTACTTCCGCAGTCCAGTGAATACCGTCTATGGTCTGTAGCGGCAAAGCTTTGTCGGGATGTTCGTTTCCGAGTTCGGGGATGGAGCCTGAAACTCTGACTTCTTCACCCCAATTGGTTCTGTACTCGATATTGAATAATAAAATCATATATATTAGATTTAGAAACAACAATAGCTGCAATGATTATGCAAGTATAGAAAATATTCCTCATAATCATGCAGCTATTGCCGGCTATCTCATTTAAATTCCTATGCAAACGTTTGTGCTTGCCTGAACCTTATCCGCAACGGGATGTACCGCAGGTGGTGCAGATAAGGCAGCCTTCCTGATAAACCAATGTCTCGTTGCCGCAATTCGGGCATTTCTGACCTTTGGCTGCGGTGCCGTCCGTAACGTATTTCTTCAAGGCACGTTCCACGCCGTTTTTCCAGGTATTGATGTTCTCGCTGTCCAGTTGCAGTGAGCTTACCAGCTTCATTACCTGCTCGATAGGCATGCGGTAACGCAATACGCCGGAGATGAGTTTGGCATAGTTCCAGTATTCTTTGTTGAACTTCTCGGACAGTCCCTCGATGGTTACCTTGTAGCCGCGCTTGTTCTCGAACTGGAAGTCGTAACGCTTGTTGCCGTTTTCATCAACGTTCTTGATGATGTGTCCTGTTGAAACGTTCTTCGGAAGGATGATTCCTTCATCGTCGTCCTGAAGACCGGTAAATATTTCATAAGGATATCCGTCGAGCAAACCGACGAATGCCACCCATTTCTCCTTATTGTTCTGGAAGCGTACGACGTCTGCTTCAAGCACTTTCGGGCGGGTTTCGACAACCGTAGGCGGTTTGCACGGAGGCAACTCCTCTTTTTTGTCTTTTTTGGTGGAGATAAGCACGCCCGAACGTGAGCCGTCGCGGTATACCGTACAGCCTTTGCATCCCGATTTCCACGCTTCTACATAGAGACGGTTCACCAGTTCCTCGTCTACATCGTTCGGCAGGTTGATGGTAACGCTGATGGAGTGGTCTACCCATTTCTGGATACGTCCCTGCATCTTTACTTTCATCAGCCAGTCCACATCATTGGAAGTTGCTTTATAATAAGGTGACTTCTGTACCAGCGCATCTACCTCGTCCTGTGTGTAGTGCTTGGCAGGATCGTATCCTTGCGCCTGCATCCAGGTGACGAACTTGGGATGGAATACGATGTATTCCTCGAATGCGTCTCCGGTTTCATCCACGAAATCCACATGTACGTTGGCGTCATTCGGATTGACTTTGCGACGTCGCTTGTATACCGGCAGGAATACGGGTTCGATGCCGGAAGTGGTTTGCGTCATCAGGCTTGTCGTACCTGTCGGTGCGATGGTGAGACAGGCAATGTTGCGGCGGCCGTATTTCTTCATTTCCTCGTACAGTTCCGGGTCTGCTTCGCGCAGGCGGTTGATGAACGGGTTGTTCTTTTCGCGTTCGCTGTCGTATACTTCGAAAGCGCCGCGTTCTTTAGCCATTTCCACAGAAGAGCGGTATGCACTCAGTGCTACGGTCTGGTGTACTTTCTCTGCAAATTCGGTAGCCTCTTCAGTGCCGTAACGCAGTCCCAATGCTGCAAGCATGTCGCCTTCGGCGGTGATGCCTACGCCGGTGCGGCGGCCTTGTCCGCTCTTTTTGTAGATTTTCTGCCACAAAACGCTTTCGGTATGCTTTACATCTTCGTTTTCCGGATCGGAGTCAATTTTGGCCATGATACGTTCTATCTTCTCAAGTTCCAGGTCGATGATGTCGTCCATGATGCGCTGGGCGAGTGCTACGTGCTTCTTGAACAAGTCGAAATCGAAGTAGGCATCCGGTTTGAACGGATTGACTACATATGAATATAGGTTAATGGCCAGCAAACGGCAGGAGTCGTAGGGGCACAAGGGAATTTCACCGCAAGGGTTGGTCGACACGGTACGGTAACCCAGGTCTGCGTAGCAATCGGGTACGGACTCTCTTAATATGGTGTCCCAGAAGAGTACGCCGGGCTCGGCGGACTTCCATGCGTTGTGTACGATTTTTTTCCACAAATCGGTGGCGCTGATTTCTTTCTTGAACAGAGGTTCGTCCGCGTCAATGGGATATTGCTGTACGAATGGCTTGCCGTCGATGGCTGCCTGCATAAATGCGTCGGTCAGCTTGACGGATACATTGGCCCCCGTAACTTTACCTTCTGTCATTTTTGCATCTATAAAGGCTTCCGAATCCGGATGCTTGATGGATACGCTTAACATCAGCGCACCCCGGCGGCCGTCTTGGGCTACTTCACGGGTGGAGTTGGAGTAGCGTTCCATGAAAGGAACCAGTCCGGTTGATGTCAGGGCGGAATTTTTTACCGGCGAACCTTTCGGGCGGATGTGTGACAAGTCGTGTCCTACACCGCCGCGGCGTTTCATCAGTTGTACCTGCTCTTCATCAATCTTGAAGATTGCACCGTATGAGTCGGCCTCGCCATCCACACCTATCACAAAACAGTTGGAAAGGGAAGCTACCTGGTAGTTGTTTCCGATTCCGGTCATCGGGCTGCCTTGCGGAACGATGTATTTGAAGTGGTCCAACAAGCCGAAGAGTTCTTCGGAAGTCAGTGCGTTGGGGTACTTGGCTTCGATGCGGGCTACTTCATTGGCTATTCTCCAATGCATGTCTTCCGGAGATTTTTCGTAAATATTTCCGAAAGAATCTTTGACTGCGTATTTGTTCACCCAAACCCTTGCAGCCAGTTCGTCGCCTTGGAAGTATCGTAAAGATTCTTCGTAGGCTTCGTCATAAGAATAAACTTTCTTTTCCACGATGCGATAACTCTTAGATTTAATTATGAATAAGTAAAAGTGTAGAAGTTGTACTTATTGCTAACAAATGTGGCTGCAAATCTATGAATGTTTTTTGTTATGGCAAAATAAAAATTGATGTTTTTATTAACCGGTTGTTAGTTTTCAGTTTTAATCGGTTAATTTGTTGGTATATAATAAAATGGCTTTTGTAAATTAACAAAAAGTTTTCTAAAAAGAAAATTCTATAAAGAATGCTGTTTGGGGAGTTTGTCCTTTTTAGAAAACATGCCTGCACATATTCTAAACTATTGGATGATATTCTGTGTTTCTTTTCATATATTTGCAGAAAAAAGAAAGAATGGAAAGTCTAAAACAAAGGAGAACAATCCGTAAGTATCAGCAGAAAGATATTTCTTCTGATTTGTTAAATGATTTGCTTGAAACCTCTTTCCGTGCTTCTACGGTTGGAAACATGCAGGTGTATAGCGTAATTGTAACCCGTGACGCTGACCGGAAAGCCAGGTTGGCACCGGCGCATTTCAATCAGCCTATGGTGAAGACGGCGCCGGCAGTTCTTACTTTTTGCATCGACTTGCGCCGTTTTAGCAAATGGTGCGAGCAGCGGAAGGCAGAACCGGGATATAACAATTTTGAATGGTTTGTTACCGGAGCTGTGGATGCTTTGTTGGTTGCGCAAACATTCTGTGTGGCAGCCGAAGAAAAAGGTTTGGGCATCTGCTATCTGGGTACTACCACCTACAACCCCCAAATGATTATTGAGGCATTGGAGTTGCCCGAATTGGTCTTCCCTATCACTACCGTTACCGTAGGCTGGCCGGCAGAGACTCCTGCACAGGTAGACCGTCTGCCTTTGGAAGCCATTGTCCATGAAGAAACTTATCATGATTATACTCCTGAGGATATCGACCGTCTGTATGCCTATAAGGAGTCTTTGCCTGAGAATAAGCAGTTTATCGCAGAAAATAATAAAGAAACATTGGCTCAGGTCTTTACGGATGTACGCTATACAAAGAAAGACAGCGAGGCTATGTCCGAGAACCTTTGGAAAGTAATGAAACAACAGGGATTTTAATTTGAGTATAACGTATGAGGTATAAAGCGTATCCATGCAGTTTTTTGCATGATGACTTTATACCTCATACCTTATACTTTTATTCCGTACCTTATACTTTTTTCAAGGCGGTCTGAATTTCTTCGATTTCAGCGCGGAATGATTTGTCCACCTCTTTCAGTTGCTTGATTGTTTTGCAGGCATGCAGTACGGTGGCATGGTCTTTATTTCCGATTAGCGTACCTATCTTGGCTGTAGAGAAGTCTGTATGTTTTTTGGCTAAATACATGGCTATCTGACGGGCTTGCACCACTTCGCGTTTACGCGATTTTGTATGTATGGCGGCATTTTCCAAACCAAAATGTTTGCATACGGTGGTGATGATGTCGTCAATGGTTATGGCTTTGCTTTCGCAGTTCACGACTTTGCGTACGATGCGTTGCGCCAACTCCAGGTCGATTTCCTTGTTGTATATCGTAGAATGGGCCATAATGGAGATGACAATGCCTTCCAGGTCGCGCACACTGTTACCTACATTCTCTGCTATATAATCAATTACTTCCGGCGGGAATTGTAAACCGTCACGATGTATCTTATTGCGCAGGATATTTTTGCGCAATTCTACCGTGGGCTTTTCCAGTTCCGCCACCATTCCCCATTTGAAACGTGTAATCAAGCGTTCTTCCATACCTTGAAGCAGTACGGGAGCCCGGTCTGAAGTGAGAATAAGCTGTTTGCCGTTTTGATGCAGGTGGTTGAAGATATGGAAGAATGTGTTCTGCGTTTTGGTAACGCCTGCAAATTCCTGAATATCGTCAATAATCAATATGTCAATAGTCTGGTAGAAGTTGATGAAATCGTTGGTCGTATTGTTACGTACAGAGTCGGTGTATTGTACTTGGAATAAATGCGCAGATACGTACAATACGCGTTTCTCCGGATATAATTCCTTGATTTTTGTACCGATGGCATTGGCAAGGTGAGTTTTTCCCACACCTGATGCTCCATACAAAAACAGCGGATTGAATATGGTCTTAGCCGGATTGAGCGCCACTGCTTCTGCAACACTACGAGAGAGTTTATTGCTATATCCTTCAATGAACGTGTCGAAATTGTATTCCGGATTCAGATGCGGATCCAAATCGGGAACAGGTATCTGTGGAATAGCTTTATCTATCGTTTGCTTTTGTGGCATAATAGTACGGTGGGTCGACTCGTAGTTGACGGTCTTTTCAGGCCGTGAACTTTTGTCCACCATAACATTATACATCAACTTTGTTCCCTCTCCGATTACCTTATAGAGGGTCTTACGCAACAAGTCTACAAATTTATCCTCCAGAAATTCGTAAAAGAACTGGCTGGGAACTTGTACAACGAGCGTTTTATCCTCATATTTTAAGGGAACGATGGGGAGAAACCAAGTTTTATATGTCTGTTCCGGAACATTGTCTCTGATGATTTCAAGACAGCGGTTCCACAATCCGACATGATCCTGTCCACTCATAACGGTTACTAATACATTTATTAATTAAGCAAAACTTCTACGTTTGCAAAATTGGCAATCTTATTTGAAAAAAACAAATCTCTCTTTTCTTGCATTTCTCAGGAAAACAATAATCTCTTTACTTTCAGCTACTTATCGGAGTGTATGAAACCTATGCCTTTGCTGGGAGTCTTGCTTTTATGTAACAGCTTGTAATGTAGTGTATTATAGCCTATACACAAGCTGCTGCATCCATTGGAAACAGCATGAGTATAAACCTCTTTTTTACCTTTATACGCAGACTTATCAAGGGGTTTCTTTCCCAATAACAAATGAGTCTTCTTATTTAGACAAAATCTATTTAAGAGGAATTTCTACTTATCTTTCTTGCCGAACAAAGAGAAATGGACGTAGCGTTTCGGATGCGATTTCAAGTCTTCCAACAAGCTCGCTGCGTTTGCCGTGGTGGCATTCAGATTGTTGTAAAGCGACGGGTCGTTCAGCAACAATCCTACTGTATTGTCCTTACGGTTTAATTTGTCTGTAAGCATCTTCACGTTGGCCAGCGTTGAGTCTATGCTTTGCATGGCTGTTGCGTAGTCTATCTCTTTCAGGTTGTTGGAAATCAGAACAAAGTTATCTCCGATGGTGTTCAGCTTTCCTGTGAGCTGCGGGATGTCTTTATTCATCAATGTTTGCAGTTGTCCGCTGGTTACGGCCAGGTTGGCGGTCAGGTTCTGCACATTGTGCAGGGTGGCAGGTATGGCGGGGTCTGCCAATACCGTATTTAAAGAGCCGAGGATAGAATCCAGTTTGGGCAGCATCTTTTCCAGTTGCGGCATCATGGTAGCCACTTTCTCCATCATTCCGTTGTTGAGAGTGCCGGGAATCGTATCTCCGACCTGATACTTCTCGCGGGGATTGTTGGCAAGAAGAAGATTCATCTTGACGCCGCCTAACATTTCCGTGGCCAGTTCCGCCGTACTGCCTTTGGGAATGCGGAGGTCGGTGTTGACATCTATTTCGGCAACCACTTTTCCGGGTTGGGTATAATCGTAATACAGGTCGCGTACGATACCTACGCGGAAACCGTCGGCAAAGACCGGACTTGATTTGGTGAGTCCGTTGACATTATGGAACTTGACATAGAAATAACTGGAAGGCTTGAACATGTGAATGCCTTTCAGATAGTTGATACCATATACTAATATGCAAAGCGCTGCTATGCCTGCGATTCCAATTCTGACTTCTTTGGTAATATACTTCATGATGTATTTTATTTATTTCTTTTGTTTTTAAATTCTCTGATGGCAGTATTTACGTTTACTTTCCTGCCGTTTTTAAAGGCTATGATGAAAGCATCCTTGAATTTTGCCGTAATTGAACGTTTGGTGCGTAACACCTTATTATAATCGGAAGATGCGCCATAGGTGTATTTGTACAGGCCGCCTTCCTTATAATAATCCACATCTTTCAATCCTTTCAGCCGCTTGTCGTTCTTGGCCAGCGGACGGGAAGAGGTGAGTATCTGTATCTTGAACACAGGGGCTTTGTCCTCTGTCTGCGCAACGGTTGCTTTTTCCGAAGGCTGGGGGGCCGGTTTGTTGTTCCGGGCGGTCGCTTTTTTCTCTGTTTCGGGTGTGGCATCGGCAGGAGCGGACGTTTTCTCTTCCGGCTGTGGCAGGTCTTCCGGCAGAATGGTCTGGCTGCTTCCGTTCAACCGGATTTCCTGTTCCCGTTTATAAGTAAGGAAAGCACGGAAAATACCGTCGGCAAGGGTGCCGGTTCCTGCATCCGTGTTTAGATAACGTTCTTCTTCGGGTGTGGAGATAAAGCCGAGTTCGACCAGAATACTGGGCATAGCACTGGCTTTCAATACCAGAAAACCGGCCTGGTGCACGCCCCGGTCTACCCGCCGGCAGGTGTTGCGGAAATGCTTTTGTACAAGTGATGCCAGATGCACGCTTTGCGACATATATTTATCCTGCATGAACTCGAAGATAATGTAGGACTCGGCGGAATTGGGATTAAATCCTGCATAGCGGGTCTTATAGTCGCTTTCGTAAAGAATGACCGAGTTTTCCCGTTTGGCAACTTCAAGGTTGGCATCCGATTTGGCAAGACCTAACGTCCAGGTGGATGCGCCTTTGGCAGTCCGGTTATTGGCAAGCGCATTGGTGTGGATTGAGATGAATAGGTCCGCTTTGGCATCGTTGGCTATTTCCGCGCGTCGGTTTAGAGGAATAAAGACATCCCGCGTACGGGTATATACGACTTTTACATCCGGGCAGTTCTTTTGTATCTGCTTGCCGAGCTTGAGTGCGACATTCAGGTTTATGTTCTTTTCTTTGGAGATTCTGCCGATGGCGCCGGGGTCGTGTCCGCCGTGTCCGGCGTCGATAACGACAACAAAATCCTTCGCCCCGATATTGCTGCAACAAAAAGGAGCAATGAGCAGTCTCAGGCAAAGGCTTATATATAAGATATGTTGTCTGTATCGTTTCATATTAAAATATCGTTGCAAAGATAGCGCAAAGGTCTATTATCGCCCTGCAAAAGTAATGTAATTTTATAGAAAACTCACACTTTGCTTTCAAGTTTTATTCGTAACAGCTTCTTTTTAGGGAGATTTAGTCTTTGCATTTGCAAAATTTACATGTTTTCTATACTTGCTTCTGTTTGGCGGTTGGCTGTGCATAATTCGTTAGACCCGGGTCATCCGTTCGTTCAACCTAGGTCTAACGAACGGATGACCCGGGTCTAACGAAAGGGCGACGACTGTCTAACGAATTAAAAATACTACGTTCTGTGTCAATGCTTCTCTTTTTTCCCTTTTATTTTCTGCGATGAGCCTATTTGTTGATAATATCTGTAACTTTGCGCACAAATATTAATTGGTAGATACAGGTATGCTTCTTCGTCTTATAAAGAATTGGACATTGCCTTTGGCGATGCTTGCCGGTACGGCCGGATATTTCTTCTTTGCGAAAATTCCCTGGTTTGCACCGGTGAAACCTTGTTTGAACGGGTTGGTGGCTCTCCTGACTCCGGCTTTGATTTTTGCCCAATTGCTGCTAACCTTCTGTAAGGTAGAAGTGCATGATTTGAAACCGAAAGGATGGCATGGCTGGCTGTTGCTGTTTCAGACGGTGGCGTGTCTGATTGTGGCGGCTTTGCTGGTGTGCTGTCCGATGGAGGAGATGTATCGGGAAGTTTTTGAAGGGGCTATGGTATGCCTTATTTGTCCTACGGCTACTGCTGCTGCGGTCATTACCGGTAAGCTGGGCGGAAGTGCGTCGAGTCTTACCACGTATACATTGTTGTCCAATCTTTTGGCTGCGGTGGTTGTTCCGTTGGTATTTCCTTGGGTTGAACCTCATGCGGATGTTACTTTTTTTGCGGCTTTCTTGAAAATACTGAGTAAGGTGTTTCCGCTGTTGCTTCTGCCTTTCTTCATGGCCTGGTTTCTGCGGGTGTTTGTCAAGAAAGTGCATAGATGCTTATTGGAGTTCCACGATGCTGCTTTCTACTTATGGGCGGTGGCGCTTGCCATTGTATCGGGGCAGACGGTGCGTTCGTTGGCGAACAGTGATGCTCCGGTGTTTGTGGAAGTCCTGATTGCTTTAGCAGGTTTGGCAGCCTGCTGTGTCCAATTCTATTTAGGCAAGAGAATCGGCGGGCATTACAATGACCGTATCAGTGGCGGACAGGCGCTGGGACAGAAGAATACGGTGCTTGCCATTTGGATGTCCTATACTTATTTGAATCCGCTCTCTTCCGTAGGGCCGGGTTCGTATGTGCTGTGGCAAAATATTTTCAATAGCTGGCAACTATGGAAAAAGAGAAAGAAAGAGTTGGTAAATTAATGCAAACAATTGATATATGTAATTGCGGTATTTTCTGCGTTATTCCTTTTGTTGGGCTTGTTTTCTTGACTTAATCTATAAATTCCCTTATTCTCTTACCAGTTTGTTACTCAAATGCTATGGGGTAACAAAAATAATATCTATATTGCCCCATCGTTAACAATATAAAAACATGAGTATGGCGAAAAAGAAATCGCCGGCATTATTTTTGTCGCATATAACAAATCGCAAATGAATATAAATCAGAATTATATAGAAGCAGTAAAGACCATAAAAGAAGCTATTCTACGCAGCCAGTACCGTGCAGCCGCATCGGTGAACAAGGAACAGCTATCTCTTTATTACGGCATCGGACGTTATGTATCGGAAAATTCCCGTACAGGCTTTTGGGGGAAAGGTGCAATTGAACAGATATCTTCTCTGTTGCAAAAAGAATTGCCGGGGTTAAGGGGATTTTCGGTTTCGAATATAAAGAATATGCGAGTTTTCTATGAAGAATGGGAGCCTGTCTTAAATCGCCAGCCAGCGGCTGGCGATTTGATATTAGATGAAAAATTGCTGTTGAGCGTAATTCGCCAGCCACTGGCTGACGAATTTAACTGGTCTGATTTTCTTTCAATCGGCTTTAGTCATCATACCGAAATAATATCCAAAGCTAAGACTTTGGAAGCAAGGCTGTTTTATATACATGAGTGCGCCATTCACTATTGGAGTAAATACACTTTAAGGGATTACTTAAAAGCAGACCTATACAACCATCGGGGAACTTTACCTAATAATTTCGCACAAACATTGCCCGATACTAAGCAAGCTCTAAAAGCTGTTTGTTCATTCAAAGATGAATACTTGCTTGATTTCATTAATGTGGAGGAACTGAATGAAGAGGAAGAAGATTTAGATGAAAAGATAGTAGAAAAGGCGATTGTTGCCAATGTGAAGAAGTTTATCATGACCTTTGGGCAAGATTTCAGTTTTATAGGCAATCAATATCGCATGGAGGTTGCAGGGGAAGAAATGTTCATTGATTTGCTCTTTTTCAATCGGGAGCTTAATTCTCTGGTCGCGGTCGAGTTGAAATCAGGAAAATTCCGTACATCTTATTTGGGGCAGTTGAATACTTATCTATCCGCCTTAGATACATATATCAGAAAGCCGCACGAGAATCCCTCTATCGGCATAATCCTTTGCAGAGAAATGAATCAGACCTTTGTAGAGTTTGCCGTTCGTGATTATAACAAACCGATGGGAGTTGCTACATACCGTGCTTCTAAAGATATGCCGGAACGGCTTCGTAACGCTTTGCCGGACATTGAGGAACTGAAAAAGCTATTGTAAGGCAAAAGCCTTGTTTCTTTTTGGGGCAGGTAATAGCCTTTGGTTACCCACAGTTGGTAATAGGTGGAATTCTTCTATGATAATCAGTTTGATAGGTTAGTTAAGATATAATATGTGGCAAAATATTTTCAATAGCTATCAGTTGTGGCGGAAGCGGAAAAGTGAGCAACCGCCTCTTTAGCCATACGGAAATTAGTGGGCAATAGTAATTTATTCGTCATATCCCAACTTCTTCTCATTGTAATCCGATGCGATATAAGCAGGGCGTCTTTTGGTCTCTTTGAAAATACGTCCGATATACTCTCCGATAACGCCCAATGAGAACAGTTGGATGCCGCCTAGGAACAGAATAACGACTATCAGGGTGGGGAAACCGGCTGCCTGGTCGCCGTATATGATGGTCTTTATCAGGAAATAGATGGCGTAGATAAAGCTGGAAATGGAACAGAGGATACCGCAAACGGTGGCAATGCGCAGGGGAGCGGTGGAAGAGGAGGTGATTCCTTCGATTGCCAGGTTCAGCAGTTTGAAGAAACTCCATGAGGAGTGTCCGGCAAGGCGGTCGCCCCGGTCGAATTCTATGCTTTTCTTCCGGTAGCCTATCCAGCAGAATAGTCCTTTGGTATAGCGTTCCTGTTCGCGCAAATGTCTTAATGTCAGTACGCAGCGGCGGTCGAGCAGGCGGAAGTCTCCTACGTTCGGCAGGATATCTATCCGGCTCATCTTTTGTAAGATGCTGTAGAAGGTAAGTGACAGCCGGCGGCGCATCCAGCTCTCTTCGCCACGGTTGCGGCGTTTGGCGTAGATGTCGTCATAACCTTCTTCCCAGTATTGCAGCATCCGGTCCACAAGTTCGGGAGGGTCTTGCAGGTCGGCATCCATTACCACGCAGCAGTCTCCGGTGGTGTAGTCGAAGCCTGCAAGCATGGCGATTTCCTTGCCGAAGTTGCGCGAGAGGTTCACGAAATTTACCCTGCTGTCCGTTTGTCGGAGTTGGCGGATAACATCGAGCGTCCGGTCGCTGCTGCCGTCATTGATAAATAGGATTTCCCATGCATAAGTACTGTTGCGGTTGATAAGTTCTATCAAGCGCTGATATAGGGTAGGGAGCATCGCTTCTTCGTTGTAGACCGGAATCAGTAGGGTTACTTTCTTCATTTCGCAAATGTGTATGGTAAATACTTTGCAAATATATTATTTTCCGGAGAAGTCCGGGATAAATATTATAATTAAAAATTATTGATTTGAGAAATATCAGTCTTTTCGTTTGAAAACGAAGCGTACCAACAGGAAATTGACCGGAATGGCTATGGCGAATACCGGAATAGGGGCAAGGGTTTTGGAGAGTCCCAACCAGAGGAATGTATTCAGCAAACCGATGTGCAGCAGGTAATTGAATAAATGTGCTCCGCCAAAACCGAACGCCTTGCTCCATGACGGCTTTTTGCCGAACGTGAAGTATGCGGTAAGGTAGAAATTGGCGATAAAGCTCAGGGCATAGCCGAGGGTATAGGCTATATTTACATTGATGAACCGTTGCAGTAAGAAGTATATCCCGTAGTGCAAAGCGGTTGCAAGGATACCCACCATGACAAAACGTATGAACTCGGGAAATCTTTTTAAATGCTTCATTTTAGGTTTACGCTATCATTGAGCCGGCAAAGTTAGGTATTGTTGTAGAATATTTCGTACTTTTGCAGCCGGAAAAATATAAAAACGAAAATATATGTCGGACAGAAAGATAGCGTTCTGGTTTATTGCACTGTTAAGTGTACTTGTACTGGTTCCCTTTTTAGGGGAAACCATATTCTATTCGAAAGGGGAACCGCGTGAGGCGATAGTTGCATATACCATGCTGGAAAGCGGTAACTGGATACTCCCGACGAATTACGGAGTGGAAATAGCTTATAAACCGCCTTTCCTTTATTGGACAATAGCCGTCATTTCATCCGTCTTGGGAGGAGTTACGGAGTTCTCGGCACGTATGCCGTCGGCGCTTGCTTTTCTGGCTATGCAGTTGGTATTCTTCAGCTTCGTAGCCAAACGCAAGGATGTAAAGACTGCATTTCTGACCTCTATTCTTCTTTTGTCCTCTTTTGAAGTACACCGTGCGGCAGTAGCCTGCCGGCTTGATATGCTGCAAGTTTCTCTCATCGTGATTTCATTGTGTCTGCTTTTCCGATGGGATGAGAAGAATTGCAAAGGAATTCCTTGGCTGGCCGTACTGTTGATGGCATGCGCTACATTGACAAAAGGGCCGGTCGGTTCTATCTTTCCCTGTCTGGGTATCGGGGTGTATCAGCTGTTGCGCGGGCGTTCGTTCGGAAAGGCTTTCTTTTCACTGCTGGGCATCGGGTTACTGTCCCTCATTCCTTTGGGCATTTGGTTTTGGGCAGCTTATCAGCAAGGCGGAGAGGCGTTTGTCAATTTGATGCTGGAAGAGAATACCGGACGTTTCTTCCGGAAAATGTCCTATGCATCGCACGAGAATCCGTTGTGGTATAACTTCCTGACTATTATTTGGGGATGGGTTCCCTGGACTTTAGTGCTGCTTATTTCCTTGTTCGGACTGAAATGGAAAAAGATACATCTTCTGCCGGAAGGTGCTTCCGTTGGCGAACGTTTAAAGAAAGCGTGGTGCAAATTCCGTTCTCAGTCACCGTTGCAGCTTTTTGCGTGGGTGGTGATTTTAACGATTTTCATCTTCTATTGTATTCCCAAAAGTAAGCGTAGCGTTTATCTGCTGCCTATCTATCCGTTTATGGGAATGCTGCTTGCCGAATACCTGCTGGCATTGGTG
The DNA here is from genome assembly GCF_040928965.1 of Bacteroides sp. 2201st1_D9_2201SCRN_220225. Lineage (NCBI taxonomy): Bacteria > Pseudomonadati > Bacteroidota > Bacteroidia > Bacteroidales > Bacteroidaceae > Bacteroides > Bacteroides sp. 2201st1_D9_2201SCRN_220225. Next base: position 28,204 of record NZ_JBCODG010000047.1, read on the forward strand.
CAACGAGGCGCGAAAGTATTCCGGATTTCTGCCTGGATTTTCGTTGCATTGACAATATTGCTTACCGTTACTTTCTTTGCCGTGCGTTTGGACATGATTCCCGAAAGTATTTGGGGAACAGGCAAGCATGCCGCCGAGAATATAGCTTTTGTGAATGCACTGCATACGGTGCAGCTCTCACTGCCGAAATGGCTGATCGTGTTCCTGCCGCTTGTAGCTGCCGGCTGCTTGCTGTATATGCTGGTAAAGCGTGCGGACACGCGTTCGCTGTTGTATGGTACGGCTGGCTGCATTTTGTGTATATTTGTGTCGTTGGACGGCGTTTATCAGCCTACTATATTGGCGGTGAAGTCGGACAGGCATCTGGCTGTACGCCTGAATGAGTTAGAGCCTCAAGGTATGGTCTATTCGTATGCCGACTGGGTTAAGTTCTATGGTATAAATTATTATCTGGGCGACCGGGTGCGTATCTTTGATAAACTGAACCCTGCCCAAGGTTATGTGCTGGTGACGGACGAACTGCAAGAACAGTTCCTGCAGGATACGGAAGACACCTACCGGGTGGAGGAAGTATACCGCACTCCTCTGCGCAGTTGCGACTTGCGCCGGAAAGTCATTGTTTATAAATTCAGCAAAAAATAAAAAATGAGTCCCCAAGGGTTGATTGATAAATATTATCCGGAAGCCAATGAATTGCGGCATATCCTACTGACGCACAGCCGTTCTGTGGCCGATAAGGCTTTGTGGATTGCCGACCGCCATCCGGAGTTGTCTTTGGACAGAGATTTTCTGTATGAAGCGGCTATGTTGCACGATATAGGTATATTCCTGACAGATGCCGACGGCATTTATTGCTTTGGCGACAAACCCTATATCTGTCATGGCTATTTGGGAGCGGACCTGGTGCGTTCGGAAGGATATCCGCGTCATGCCTTGGTTTGTGAAAGGCATACGGGGGCCGGTCTCGCACTGGAGGATATTATTGCGCAAAATCTGCCTGTTCCTCACCGGGACATGCTTCCGGTAAGTATGGAAGAGCAGGTTGTATGTTTTGCAGATAAGTTTTATTCCAAGACACATCTGGACAGGGAAAAAAGTGTAGAGAAAGCGCGTGACAGCCTGCTGCGTTATGGCAAAGCCGGCGTGCAACGCTTTGATTATTGGTGTAAACTGTTTTTGTAGCAATCTAAATTTCTTTAAAAAGGGAGATTATCCGTATAAATTACGTACTTTTGCCCGTTCAAGCGTAAACTATTAGTTAATGACGCCATTGAAAGCAAATACATTCATATCATTCATACTACTATTCGTCTTACTTCTTCTTTCCGGTGAGGCTGCTTCGCAACGTCGTCGGCGCGGTGTTGTACCACCAGGAAGACAGCAAGTGGACTCTTTGCGGAGTGATTCGCTGGGGCAGGGGATTGCATCTTCTCATAGGAGAGGTATGCGCGATACCTTGCAACCCGATTCTTTGCGGATGGATACGTTGGCTGCTTCCGGCAAGAAGAAACAGCCTTTGGACGCTCCGGTGACTTATGAGGCAAACGATTCCATTGTATTTACTCAAGGCGGATATGCGCATCTCTATGGTCAGGGAAAAGTAAACTATCAGCAGATAGAATTGGCGGCGGATGTTATTACCATGAATATGGATAGTAGCACGGTTTATGCCCATGGAGTGGAGGATTCGTTGGGAGTGAAGAAGGGAACACCGGTTTTCAAGGATGGAGAAACCCCATACGAGACTAATACGATTCGCTATAACTTCAAGAGTAAGAAGGGTATTATAAGTAATGTAGTCAGCCAGCAGGGCGAAGGATATGTAACCGGAAACAATGCAAAAAAAGGCGCTAATGACGAGTTGTATATGAAGAGTGGCCGATACACGACCTGCGACCACCATGAGCATCCTCACTTCTATATGCAGATGACTTACGCAAAAGTGCGCCCCAAAAAGAATGTAGTAACCGGACCTGCCTATCTGGTGGTAGAGGATGTGCCTTTGCCGCTTGCCGTGCCGTTCTTTTTCTTCCCGTTTTCGAGCAGCTATTCGTCGGGTTTCCTCATGCCTACCTATATGGATGACTCCAGCCGCGGTTTCGGCTTGACGGACGGTGGATATTACTTTGCCATCAGTGACAAGATGGATTTGAAGTTGCGTGCCGATATTTTTACGAAAGGTTCCTGGGCTTTGAATGCCGAGTCCAATTATATCAAACGGTACAAATATTCGGGCTTGTTTCAGGCAAGCTACCAGGTGACGAAAACCGGTGATAAAGGATTACCGGATTATTCTGTGGCTAAGGACTTCAAGATTGTATGGTCTCACAGACAGGATGCGAAGGCCAATCCGAATCAGACATTTTCTGCCAGCGTGAACTTTGCTACCAGTAGTTATGAGCGTACCAACATCGGCAATATGTACAACTCGAATGCCATGTCGCAGAATACAAAAACTTCAAGTATCAGTTATTCCCGTTATTTCTTCGACAGGAAACTGACGATTGCGGCAACCACCAATATCGCACAGACTATGAAGGACTCCTCGGTCAATGTCACTCTGCCCGACTTGAATATCTCCTTGTCCACGCTTTATCCTTTTAAGCGTAAGAAAGCGGCGGGTGAAGAAAAATGGTATGAGAAGATTTCCATCCGGTATACGGGGCGTTTGACCAACAGTATCCAGACCAAGGACAACCTGCTGTTTAAATCCAATCTGATAAAGGACTGGAAAAACGGTATGAAGCATGAGATTCCTATCAGTGCCACTTTCACATTGTTCAAGTACTTCAATGTAACGCCTTCTGTCAGCTATACCGAACGCTGGTATACGCGCAAGGTCATGAAAGACTGGGACCCTAATGCCGGAGGAAGCGGCAGGGAAGTGGCTACTGATACGATTTACGGTTTTCATCGTGTGTATAACTACAATGCCAGCCTGGGTATCAATACGAAGATATACGGTATGTATAATCCTATATTCTTTCCTAAAAAGAAGATACAGATCCGCCATGTCATAACCCCGTCGGTGAGCATAAGTGCCGCACCTGATTTTGGTTCCTCGCGCTACGGTTATTACGACTCCTATATCAAGAATTATGCGGACGGAAGACGGGATACGGTGGTTTATTCTCCCTATGCCGGTCAGGCGTTTGATGTGCCGGGAAGAGGTAAGCAGGGAAATATAACCTTCAGTATCTCCAACAACCTGGAGATGAAGTATTACAGCAGTAAGAAGGATACGATTAAGAAAATCAGTCTGATTGACGAGTTGGGAGCTAATATTAATTACAATATGGCGGCTGCGACACGTCCTTGGGGTGACCTTGGGCTGAATTTGCGTTTGAAGTTGAGCAAGAATTACACGTTCAGTATGAGCTCTTCATTCAAGACATACGGTTATAAGTTCGATAAGAATGGAAATGTGGTAGAGAATGACCGTACGGAATGGTCCTACGGACGTTTCGGTATTTTCCAGGGATACGGTTCTTCCTTTAGCTATACGTTTAATAACGAAACGTGGAAAAAGTGGAAAGAGAAGCTGAGCGGCACTAAGGATGCCGATAAGGAGAAAGATAAGGAAAATTCTTCCGAGGAAGGGGAAGATGCGGAGGCAAGTTCCGATGAGAGCGGCATTCCCAAGAAGAAAGTGGAAAAGGCAGCAGTGGATGCCGATGGTTATCAGGTGTTCAAGATGCCGTGGTCTTTGAATTTCAATTATAGTTTTAATATTTCCGAAGACCGTAGCAAGCCTATCAATCGGAAAAAAATGCGCTATCCTTACCGTTATACTCATAACTTGAGCGCTTCGGGTAATATAAAACTTTCCAATAAGTGGGCGGTGAGCTTTAACTCCGGTTACGATTTTGAAGCAAAGAAGATAGTACAGACCACCTTTAATATCACACGTGACCTGCACTGTTTCAGCATGTCGGCCAGTCTGTCTCCTTTCGGACAGTGGAAATATTACAACTTTACCATTCGTGCCAACGCAAGCATTTTGCAAGATTTGAAATGGGAGCAGAGAAGCCAGACACAGAGTAATATTCAGTGGTACTAATTAGGGTGATGTTTCCAACTGTTTCTGGCGGCATTATTTGATTTTAGGCACGGGATTACACGGAGTTTAATAACGTTACCTGTTTCATTCCTTCTTCCGCGAACTCCGTGTAATTCCGTGCCTAAAAGAAATCGTCAAGCACATTTTTTCGTACCCCCTTTTTATCAGTGCCGCCTTACCATTTTATCTCTTCCTTTCCGTGCGCTTTCAGGTATTCATTCGTCTTGCTGAAATGTTTGTTTCCGAAGAAACCGTTGTATGCGGAAAGAGGAGAAGGGTGTGCGGATGTCAGTACCAAGTGTTTGTTGCGATCGATAAAAGCACCTTTTCGTTGTGCATAAGCTCCCCATAATATAAAGACCAAATGCTCCCGTTCTTCGGCAAGAATACGGATGGCGGCATCTGTAAATGTTTCCCAGCCGCGGTTCTGATGGGAGCCGGCTTGATGGGCACGTACGGTGAGAGTGGCATTGAGCAGTAATACGCCTTGTTCCGCCCAACGGGTCAAGTTGCCGGTAGGTGGCGCATCTGTTCCGATATCCGCTTTGATTTCTTTAAAAATATTGACTAAAGAGGGCGGGAAGGGCACGCCGTCGTTGACGGAGAAACAGAGTCCGTGTGCTTGTCCGGGACCATGGTATGGGTCCTGGCCGATAATCACTACCTTTACCTTGTCAAAAGGACATAAGTTGAAAGCATTGAATATCAATTTTCCTGGTGGATATATGGCATATTTACCATATTCCTCACGCACGAAGTTCGTTAATGTGTAAAAGTAATCTTTGTCAAATTCAGGCTGCAAATGTGCTTTCCAGCTATCTTCGATCTGAACGTTCATAATAGGAAGTGTTAGTAGTTTACGACGCTAAGATACAAATATTTCACCATAGTATACAAAGAGCCCCGCAGAGTTTTTTGCTTTTTCCTTTGAAACTCTGCGGGACTTTATATTGTTTACAGGTTGTATTTAGATTAAATGTATGTTGTGTGCCTTACATTCCGAGCGCATATCTTCGGGCCAGATGCTGGCTTGTATTTCTCCGATATGGGCTTTGCGCAAATAGAACATACACAACCGGGACTGACCGATACCGCCACCGATAGACAAGGGCAGCGCATCTCCCATCAGGCGTTTGTGGAAATAGAGTTCCAGACGTTTTTCTTCGCCTTCTTGCTTGAGCTGACGCTGGAGGGCTTCTTTGTCTACGCGGATACCCATTGAGGATAATTCCACACTGCGTTGAAGCACATCGTCCCACAGTAATAAGTCGCCGTTTAAGCCGGGCAGACCGTTTAAGCCGGGAGTCGTGTAGTCATCATAGTCCGGAGCGCGTCCATCGTGTTTTTTGCCGTCGCTTAGTTTGCAGCCGATGCCGATGATAAATACGGCGCCGAACTTCTTGGCAATGGCATGCTCACGGCATTTCGATTCTATATTGGGATACATCTGCCGGAGCTCTTCCGCATGGATAAAGTGTAACTTCTGTGGCAGGCAGGGCCTGATTTGCGGATACATTTCATATACCATATATTCCGTACGGACCATTGCAGCATAAATGCGGGTGACTATCTCTTTCAGAAAGTCTATGTTACGGTCTTGTTCGGTGATAACGCGCTCCCAATCCCATTGGTCTACATATAAAGAATGTAAGTTGCCCAGCTCTTCGTCCGCACGGATGGCATTCATATCGGTATAAATTCCGTATCCCGGTTCTATACCGTATTCGGCAAGTGTCAGACGCTTCCATTTGGCAAGCGAATGTACCACTTCTGCCTGCGCATCGCCTAAATCTTTGATGGGAAACGACACAGCCCGTTCCACACCGTTCAAATCGTCGTTGATACCCATGCCTTTTAATACAAAGAGAGGGGCGGTGACACGACGCAGACGGAGTTCGGAAGAAAGATTCAACTGAAAGAATTCTTTAATCTGTTTAATGCCTAATTCCGTTTGTTTTAAGTCCAATAAAGGTTTGTATCCTTCGGGTTTTATCAGGTAGCTCATAGGTTTAATTTCTGAAACTTCTATTAATTTGTTCGGCAAAGATAGAAATAATATTGATACTTGTTTCTATTTTGATTGAAAAAATAACAAAATGTATATGTATATCCGTTTAATGCTCTCAAAATAATATTGAAAGGGTAATATGCAAAACAGATATAAAAAATGTATGAAGATTAGGAATATGCAGAGATTTTTTCTACTTTTGCATCCGAATTAAGGCTCCGTAGCTTAGTGAATAGAGCGTCAGATTCCGGTTCTGAAGGTCGTGCGTTTGAATCGCACCGGGGTCACAGGAAAATCCTTGATAATCAGTAGATTATTAGGGATTTTTTTATTTATGTACTACTCGGATTTAGGGGTAAAATAGGGCATTTTAGCATGAATTTCTGTACTTGTTGATTAATAGTTGATTAATTTTAGTAACTGTAACATGCTAACATTCAAGCCGGAAGTAATGCGTAATGAGCAAAAAGTTGATGGAACCTTCAATGTAAAGGTCAGAATTACCTATCAGCGCAAGGTAAAGCGTTTGCCTACAAGTATCTTTGTCGAAGAAAAAGATCTGACAGGAGCATTTAAACTAAAGAACCAGCGTGTCATCAATGAAGTGGATGATTTGATAAGGAGCTACCAAGAGATATGTGCTTCTTTACAAGTGGAGCTAAACAATTACACACTGGATGAGATTGTAGCTTATTTAAAAGAGGAAAGAGAAAGGCCAAAGAGTGTTGATTTTATCCAATTTTGTAACGAATGGTTGGAAACTACGACTATCAAAGGGAAGAAGAATTATAAATCAGCTCTCCATGCTTTTGTTGATTACTTGGGAACGGATAAGTTGAATACGGATCAAGTAACATCCCGCTTGTTGAATGGATTTAAGGAGTTTTTGCTGATTAAGCATGAAAGACGTGTTCTTTTGTTACAAAAACAAGGTAAACGAGTCCCATCCAACAGAACTGTTTCGCTTTATATGGGGAGTATTAGACACTTGTTCAATGAAGCAAAGAAGAAATATAATGATTATGACAGAAATATATTATTAATTCCCAATTCCCCATTTGAACACGTAGATGTACCTAAACAAGAGGCAACACGTAAGCGGGCATTGTCGGCTGAGGTGGTGAAAAAGATATGGGAGCTACCTTATATGCTGAATGCTAATGGAAAAGAAAAGAACTGCCTCTATAACTTAGCGAAAGATTGTTTTATTTTGTCTTTTGCTTTAATTGGTATAAATTCAGTAGATTTATATAGTTGTGTCGAGATAGAAAACAATGTGATTACTTATTATAGAAGCAAGACAACAAGGAGAAGGCTAGATAAGGCTAAGATGCAGGTTAATGTTCCTTCTTTTCTACAACCTTTGATGGAAAAATATAAAGATGGGTTGGGAAAACATATTTTCAGATTTTATAGAATGTACTCTACTGCCAATAATTTCAATAAAGCAATTAATTTAGGTTTGAAGGAGGTCGGTAAATCATTGAAAATAGACGATTTGGAGTTCTATGCCGCTCGCCACTCATGGGCTACCATTGCTCTAAATAAAGTAGGAATTGATAAATATACAGTTCATGCAGCACTCAATCATATTGATGAATCTATGAAAGTAACTGATATTTATATAGAAAGAGATTTTGTAAATGAGAATATAGCCAATGCGAAAGTAGTGAAATATGTATTTGGTTAATTACTTGATCCTTATTGAATAATCGAGTAATGTGTATTGTTTAAATTGGTATGAGGTTGTGTCAAAATGCTGACACAGCCTCTTTTTATGCGCAAAGCCCAGACTTTCTCAAGCCCGGGCTTTGTTA
>NZ_JBCODG010000048.1:0-23214 GCF_040928965.1 Bacteroides sp. 2201st1_D9_2201SCRN_220225
GACAAACTTTTCAAAGAACTCATTTTATTTACTGCCAGAGCCGCTTAGGCGTGGCGAATTTTTAACGAATTATTGTTTTTGATTGTCGCATCATTTATCTCTGAACCTATCATTGAATCTTGAACAGGAATCAGCTTCTCCATTAGATCCAACTTCTCCTGAAGGCGATGTCTATCTTTTGACCTTCGTTTTGCAGTTGACAATTCAGCCTCTTGATCCTTATCTCCAACGATACGAATACAGATTCTATTCTTACCCTTGGTCTTGACGAAAGTACCTTCAAAGCCAGTCTTAAACAACTTGTTGATGTAAACTTTCGACTTGTCCTCTATCAAAGCACGACGTTCCTCTACGCCCTCTTCTTTGGTATGACATGAAATGTCTATCCAGGAAGAAGAAAGCATATTACGAACCAATTCATCTTCATTCTTAAACTCAGCTTCTTGCGACTGTAATAATTGAGGATCATTATAAACAACAGGATATACCAAAATGTATTTAGAGTATGTAGTCAAAAAATCATTCAGTACAGAAGAAATAATATAAGCCTGTGATTCCTCCAAATGGTCAATATCACTGAAATCCAAGAACGGAATACGATTTTTATTGTTCTTTCTGAATATGGAAGGATGATTATAATACTCTTTGGTTCCTTTCTTCTTTTGTGACGAGAAGTATATGCGTTCATCACCAAATTCCAGATGGTAAACTAAAGAATCCTTCTTCTTGGAATTTTCAACCTTATCAGCCTCAGCAAAGGTACTGGTATGGGCTTCAAGCAAACCACCATAGGCAAACTCCAACTGTAAACCAAGCTCTTCACCTTGCTTTTTACCTTTATTATACAGGCTACTACAAGTACCACAGATGAGCTTACCATGTGCGTAACTTAGAGTTTTGTCTCTATTTGGCATCATGGATAGCATCAGGTTAAGCATGTTGTGTGGATAAATTCCTTCCCTATAGTCCGGGTTATAACTGATTTGCTTTATCTTAACATTAACCTTTTCAAGCCGTTCTTGAAGCATGGCTGTAGTGATACTTTCCTTCTTTGCCGATGCAAAAAGGAATATGCGATGTTTGGTTGGGGCATCTGCATTTCCTTCTTTGACCATCTTATTGAACGCACAGACAGCACTATTAGGGCACAATCCTTCCAATTTACAATAAATACCTAAGTTGTTGCCAAAGTCATAGGCATTGGAGTATTCTATCTTGTACAAGTCGAAATCCTCCAGGAACTCATCCCAGAGGAAATGGACTTTTATATGATTGGTTCTTATCTTTTCCATAGTTGTTTACACGATGTTTAACTTTTCGAGGACTGCCTGAACGTTTTTGTCAAGGATAGCACCTGTCTCAACGTCAATCAGACCATTGATGATTGGCAGGTTCGCACCACCTTCAAGTTGTATGGTATGAGTAAATGAATAGTTGCCAGCATATCGAGGAACATTGACTACAATATAGCTACCACCACATTCTCGAATTTTTCGCTCCCAAGACTGGGCGTTGACATGCTGATTAAAGTCACTATCAGACATAAATTTCACATCCACATATAACTTATCATTGACTACCCAGTCAGCACGCTCCCAGATTTTTTCAGGAAGTGATCCTACATTACATGCTGCATTTTCAAGAATTGCCTTGAACACTTGCTCTCCAAAGTAACCTGTATATACCTGTTGAATAACTTGTGGCGAAATAACCCATGATTTACCTTTCCAAGACGTACAATATCCATTAGTCTCAAAGTATTGTCTGATGAACCCTTGCTTCATGATTGCATCCAGATGTACACTTGCATCTGAATAACTTCGATTTTTTGCTTGTGCTTCAACAGACTGGATATAGAACATTCGCATTGACGGGTCAATATCGTTTCTATCGTCAAACTCAGGATATTTCATTACATACTCACGTATCGAATGTAATCTTTCACGTATCTGACAGGCATACTTATCTGTACCCTTGAAACTTATACCGACCAACTCACTGATGTATCTATCTCTACGATGCTCATCATTGTTGAACGTAATATCCGATTCCTCCTCTTTGCCCTCAAAGCGGTCAATGATATTTTGATTTTCATTGATAGCTTTCAAAACATGTTTGAGCAGGCCTGTCTGTACCTCTGGTTTCTTTGCCGTTACCATAGAGTAAGCCATATCCTCACCAATAGCAATATGAACAGACTTATTGTAGATGGTTGAGCGAGTTATACGCCCCAAAGCTTGTACAGCCCATCGTAGGCAAAAAGCATCAAAAGCAGGAGTTTCTTTCAATGCAGCTTTGATTTGAATCTCTCGACCTTTCATGATTTCGCTCAGTTCATCAACAACACGGTGGTGTCTGCGTCGAAGCAATGCACGTTGGAAATCAGATTTTTCTTTGAGTTCTAATTGGTTGTCTGTGCCCAATATACTCAATGATATACAAGCCTTTAGGTAGTCATCTACTTCAATCAGAGGGATAAAGTTTGTGGGCTTATCCATAATGATACCATCGAAATTGCATCGTGTGTCTTTACGATCTTTGGTATTTGGAGCTTCCAGACAATGTTTTTTTCTGTATTTGCTATCCGTTTCAAACAGATAATTTACGCCCACTGCACCTGACTGGTAACATACGAAGCAGAACATCTTAAGTTTAGGATCTTCCTTCAACAACTTCTCTACTTCCTCCAAGTCTCTCTTGAAATGCTCTCCACTAAGAAAGCACACATTCAGTTTAGGATATATATCTGAATATCTGCGTGTGCTCCCATCATCAATGGCATGTTCGTCCATTGAATCATTATCGAATTTTTCTCCACGCTTGGTTATTCTTGCTTGTTGAAGAATGTTCAGTGCCTTCTTTATACCGATACTACTCTTACCTGTATATGAGAATGGCTGAAAATAGAGCCATGCCTTTGCGTCAGGATTTTCAATAAAATCCATATAGTGGCTCAGCATATTCACCATTCTGGCAGAATTGTTCTTATCAAAGGTGTTCTTGTCGGTAGAAACGAAGTCAAGACAATCTTTGACAGCTTGATTACATTTGCCAAGATACACCTCAATCTTTTCTTTTGGATTTGTGTTTTCCTCTTTATAAATTGAGAACTTTACGTCAGGATTGGCATAATTGAGGGCTATATAATCTTCAATTCTTCGCAATGCATCATTGTCAATCTTCTCAACCTTTACGCCTTGTTTGGCTATATAGTTGAAGTCGTAGTTGTGAACTGGACTCTGATTGTCAGCCGTAGCACTACACATGATTACTCGGTTATGGTTGACCATATCGAGCAACACGTTCTCAGGCATACACCTCATTTCGTGATAATCGAAACAACAAGAATAACGGTCATTGTCAAGAGAGTACACCTCTATGAAACTTATACCTTTATCATAGATAGATCTGCTCTCGACCTCCTGGTCTTTTGAGTGAGGAGTTTCAAAGTTTGTTCCACAACGCAACTCTTGTAGAGCCTGACGGTATTCTGTATTACCTTCGTTTATACCCATATATTTAATAATATGGTCAAAGGCACGCTCACTCTCAAGATCTACAGAAGTCTCGTAGCTTTTCTTTTTACGGAGTTCATTCTCTATTCGAGCATACTCTTCCGCATGTTTATCTACTATCTGAACAAAATTCTTCAGGAAAAGAATGATACGATTTGCCGCAAACGATAGGGTGTTATCATTCTGGCTCTTCAACATTTGTTTTGGTTGAAGGTATGAGACATTCTCCTCTTTCTTGTTGTGGATGGACAATACGAAATTCTCTGCTGAAAATGTCTGGTCTTCATCATAAAAGATGAAATTGCCACGATTGACATTCTCATTCAATTCCAAGCCACTAAGCATCTTCTGAGGAGCTATGTCATCAATCAGATATTCCTTCTTCTTTTTTATCGCTTTAAGCATTGCCTGAATATTGTCTTTATGTTCAACCCATTCAGGCATCCTTTGCATATCCAGAACCTCTTCATAGTGCTCGCAGATAAAATAGCACAAGCCCCAGAAATTAAAACGTCTTCTTCTACCACATTCACAATCGAAGAGACGTTTCATTGCAGCTTCCTTTACGCGGTCGGACTCATCAATAATGACAAGTGAGTCCTCGATATGCTTCCAATAAGGCTGTGTGCCCTTACGCACCAATTTAGGTGAAGCTGTTGTGTGCAGCTTGGATGCTGTCAACGCAACGATCTTACTCTTATAAAATAACAATTCTGGGTATAGTTCCTCCAGTACTGAATATTCTCGAAGGATATGCGAGGCTATAACCTCGTCAGTTTCATTCTTATATTTCTGACGAATTGGAGTAAGGGCTTCTTTGCGCACTTTATCAATAAGACGCGAACGATTCTTTGCAATTTCCTCAGTAATTCCTTCTGTTACATCATTATAAGTATAAAGACGTTTCAAATTAGCAAAAGCCTTATCCCCTTGAAAAAGAGGATTTGCTTCCATCCTCTGAAGGATGGCAGGGTCAGTAAACGCTCGTTCCCATTGCTCTTCTTGCGAATAAACACGAAGAATATCATGCTTCTGAAGCTTGATACCGCTCCTGGTTAAATTCTTCTTTATGTCTTCGATTGTTGCATCCAACTGTTTCTTGGCATCTGTGACATAGAAGATACGACGGGCATCTTCTTTCTTCAATTCTTCTGCCATCAACAGGCATGAATTATATGTCTTACCAGAACCAGTAGGTAATGGTATCACAAATAGACCGCGTTTAGGTTGTGCAGCCTTCAGCAGCTCTTCAAATATACAGTTTTTCAAATCCATATTTGGTTTAGTCTAAACTTCTTTGAAGGATTTAATTATTACGTTTGTTCTGTACAATACTTTTGAGTTCATCTACATCCATTGCCTCTTTTCTTCTGTGAACCATAGAATGGCAATTTGAGCATAAAGCGACAAGTTCTGATTGAGGAATCTCATGTTCTTCATCATATGTCGATATAGGACGTTTGTGATGAACTTCAAGGAAACCTTTGCCTCAGTTACACGACCTTCAACCTGTCGTTTCTCCGCTTCTTCCTCTGCCTCATCAATTGAAGCAACAAATAGGGTATTTTCTGCCGTTTATACTGCTTTATGAATGAGCAGAGCATGTAGAAAAAGAACCGAGGCAAAAACTTGATTTCCAAGTCATTGCCTCGTATTTCACTAATTATCAGCATTCAAACTTTATTCCTCGATTGCAGCCTGTGCCGCCGCAAGTCTTGCAATAGGCACGCGGAACGGAGAACAGCTCACATAATTCAGCCCTACCTTGTGGCAGAACTTCACGGAAGAAGGCTCACCGCCATGCTCGCCGCAGATACCGCACTTCAGGTCCGGACGGATGGCACGGCCCTTTTCGGTAGCCATACGTACCAACTGCCCTACTCCATTCTGGTCGAGCACCTGGAAGGGGTCTACTTTCAGAATCTTCTTTTCCAGATAAATAGGCAGGAAGGAAGCGATGTCGTCGCGTGAGTATCCGAAGGTCATCTGCGTCAGGTCGTTCGTACCGAACGAGAAGAATTCGGCGGAAGAAGCGATGCGGTCAGCCGTAAGAGCTGCACGCGGGATTTCAATCATTGTACCTACCTTGAACTCGATGCTGTCGCCTGCTTCGGCAAACAACTTGGCAGCTTCGGCACGGATAACCTCTTCCTGCTGCTTGAACTCGTACAGGATACCGGTCAGCGGAACCATGATTTCAGGATGTGTCTCAACGCCCTCTTTCTTCAGTTCCAGAGCAGCGCCGAGGATGGCACGCGTCTGCATCTGCGTGATTTCCGGATACGTATTGCCCAAGCGGCAACCGCGGTGGCCCAGCATCGGGTTATGTTCGCAAAGCGCTTCCACACGCTGCTGGATATACTGCAAGCTTACGCCCATGGTATCCGCCATTTCCTGCTGCCCCTTCAAATCGTGGGGAACGAATTCGTGCAAAGGAGGGTCGAGCAGACGCACGGTTACCGGGCAACCTTCCATAGCCTTGAAGATGCCCTTGAAGTCTGCCTGCTGGTACGGCAGAATCTTAGACAACGCCTTGCGACGTCCTTCCGCGTTTTCCGCCAGAATCATTTCGCGCATCGCCTTGATTTTCTCACCTTCGAAGAACATGTGTTCCGTACGGCACAGACCGATGCCCACTGCCCCGAAGTTACGTGCCACCTGTGCATCGTGCGGCGTATCGGCATTGGTGCGTACCTGCAATTTCGTATATTTATCGGCCAGTTGCATCAGTTCGGCAAAATCACCGGACAGCTCGGCGGCCTTCGTTTCCACTTTTCCTTTGTAAACCTCGCCGGTACTACCGTTCAGAGAGATGAAGTCGCCTTCTTTCAACACAACGCCGTCCACCTCTACCGTGCGTGCCTTGTAGTCGATGTTCAACGCTCCCGCACCGGATACACAGCACTTACCCATGCCGCGAGCCACAACGGCAGCGTGCGAAGTCATACCGCCACGTGCGGTCAGGATGCCTTCGGCAACGGCCATACCCGCCAAATCTTCCGGAGAAGTTTCGATACGCACCATTACCACGCGCTTGCCGGCAGCGTGCCATTCGGCAGCATCATCGGCAAAGAACACAATCTGGCCGCAGGCCGCGCCCGGAGAAGCCGGCAAACCGCGGGTAAGAACCTTCGCCTGCTTCAAGGCCGCCTTGTCGAATACGGGGTGAAGCAGTTCGTCCAGCTTGTTGGGTTCGCAACGCAACAGCGCCGTCTTTTCGTCAATCATACCCTGGTGGAGCAAATCCATGGCTATCTTCACCATGGCGGCTCCGGTACGCTTGCCGTTACGTGTCTGGAGGAACCAGAGCTTGCCTTCCTGCACGGTGAACTCCATGTCCTGCATATCCTTATAGTGGTTTTCCAGCTTCGTCTGCAAAGCATCCAGCTCCTTGTAGATTTCGGGCATCGCCTCTTCCATGGAAGGATACTTGGCGGCACGCTCCTCCTCGCTTACGCCGGCAAGTTCCGCCCAGCGTCTGGAGCCGATAATGGTAATCTGCTGCGGGGTACGGATACCTGCCACAACGTCCTCGCCCTGTGCGTTGATCAGATATTCGCCGTTAAAGAGGTCTTCGCCCGTGGCGGCATCGCGGCTGAAGCAGACTCCCGTGGCGGAAGTGTCGCCCATATTTCCGAACACCATTGCCTGCACGCTTACGGCAGTACCCCACTCATCGGGAATTCCTTCCATTTTACGGTAGAGGATGGCGCGCTCGTTCATCCATGAGTTGAACACGGCGCAGACAGCACCCCACAACTGTTCGTAGGCGCAGGTGGGGAAATCCTTTCCGGTCTGCTGCTTGACGGCAGCCTTGAAGCGCTTGACAAGCTCCTTGAGGTCTTCCACTTCCAGTTCGTTGTCCAGTTTCACGCCTTTGGCATGTTTTACCTCTTCTATAATAGCCTCGAACGGGTCTACATCTTCCTTGTTCACCGGCTTCATGCCCAGCACCACGTCACCGTACATCTGTACGAAACGGCGGTAGGAGTCCCATGCAAAGCGGGGGTTGCCCGTCTTGCGAATCAGCCCTTCCACCACTTCATCGTTCAGGCCGAGGTTAAGAATCGTATCCATCATGCCCGGCATGGAAGCGCGTGCGCCCGAACGGACGGACACCAGCAGCGGGTTTTCCACATCGCCGAATTTGGAGCGCATCAGTGTCTCCACGTGCGCGATGGCGTTTTCCACTTCTTGTTTCAACAGGGCAACGACTTTTTCCTGCCCCATTTCATAATATTCTGTGCAAACTTCTGTCGTGATTGTGAAGCCCGGAGGAACCGGAACTCCGATAAGGTTCATCTCTGCCAGGTTGGCTCCCTTACCCCCCAAAAGGTTTCTCATGCCGGCTTTTCCTTCTGCCTGGCCGTTACCAAAGGTGTAAACTCTTTTTTTGTCCATAATATCAATTTAAAGTTTCTGATTGTGATTTTTTCATTTTTTCTGCTCGCAAATCTAAGTATATTTCACAGACTAGAAAACTTTTTGAGAAAAAACTTTAAGTCAAAATGCAATTTCGAGATTGCAAAATTTAATATTCCCATTCATAGAGAGAAATTACGGAAAAATACCTATTTTTGCCGTTGAATTTATTATACTGGTGTAAAAGTGGCAAGAAAGAGAAAAGAACTTCCCCTGTTGGAAAAGGTGGAAATTACGGATGTGGCTGCCGAAGGAAAAGCCATCGCGAAGGTCAATGATTTGGTAATTTTCGTACCGTACGTCGTTCCGGGCGACGTTGTAGACCTGCAAATCAAGAGAAAAAAGCATCATTATGCCGAGGCGGAAGCGGTGAAGTTTCACCAATACTCACCGGTAAGAGCCGTTCCGTTCTGTCAGCACTACGGTGTATGCGGCGGCTGCAAATGGCAGGTGCTCCCCTATTCGGAACAGATAAGATACAAGCAGAAGCAGGTAACGGACAACCTTACCCGCATCGGAAAAGTGGAGCTCCCGGAAATATCGCCGATACTCGGTTCCGCAAAAACGGAGTTCTACCGCAACAAGCTTGAGTTTACTTTCTCCAACAAGCGCTGGCTCACGGCGGAAGAGGTCCGGCAGAATGTGGTGTACGAGCAGATGAATGCGGTAGGCTTCCACATTCCCAACGCCTTCGACAAGGTACTGGCCATCGAGAAGTGCTGGCTGCAGGACGACATATCCAACCGCATCCGCAACGCCGTGCGCGACTATGCCTACGAGCACAACTATCCGTTCATTAACCTGCGCACGCACGAAGGGATGCTGCGCAATATGATTGTGCGCACTTCCACCACCGGCGAGCTGATGGTTATCCTCATCTGCAAGATTGAGAAGGACGAGGAGATGGAGCTGTTCAAACAGTTGTTGCAGTACGTAGCGGACACTTTCCCCGAAATCACGTCTCTGCTATACATTATTAATAATAAGTGCAACGACACCATTACCGACCTCGACGTGCACACGTTCAAAGGCAAAGACCATATCTTCGAGGAGATGGAAGGCCTGCGCTTCAAGGTGGGTCCCAAGTCGTTCTACCAGACCAACTCCGAGCAGGCATACACTTTGTACAAAGTGGCCCGCAACTTCGCAGGGCTCACCGGCAACGAGCTGGTTTACGACCTTTATACCGGCACGGGAACCATCGCCAACTTCGTGTCCGGACAAGCGCGCCAGGTCATCGGCATCGAATATGTGCCCGAAGCCATCGAGGACGCCAAGGTCAACTCGGAAATCAACGGCATCAGAAACACGCTGTTTTTTGCCGGCGACATGAAGGACATGCTGACGCAGGACTTTATCAACGAGTACGGGCGTCCGGATGTAATCATCACCGACCCCCCTCGTGCGGGTATGCACCAGGATGTGGTGGATGTTATCCTGTTTGCAGAGCCGAAACGCATTGTGTATGTAAGCTGCAATCCCGCCACGCAGGCAAGGGACTTACAGCTGCTCGATGCCAAATACCGGGTGAAGGCCGTCCAGCCGGTGGATATGTTCCCGCATACGCATCATGTGGAAAACGTGGTGCTGCTTGAGTTGAAAAATCCGGCGGAAAAAGCAGAGGACTGAGGCAGCTCTTCGGGAATGTGAAAGCATAAGGGGCTATTTCGGAAGTGTAAAGAGCTACTTTGGGAACGTAAAGGGCTACTTCAGAAACGTGAAGTGCTACTTTGGAAAACCGAAGCAGAAGCAACCGGAAGCCGCACTCCCGAAAAGCGGTACGGCATTTTGGTAAGCCGATGCAAAGCCTTGTTTTAGAATTGAATCATTAATCGCAAATTATTATCCTCGTGGCAAAAGAAAGAATTATAGCAAGAGCCCGCACGCAATATACGGACTATATGGTAAAAGAGCCTATGGAACTGATGGAATTTCTGGCAGCGAAAATGCCGGATGCCAGCCGCACCAAGTTGAAGGCATTGTTGAGCAAGCGGGTTGTATATGTAGACAGCGTCATCACAACGCAGTACAACTTCCCGCTGAAGCCGGGTATGAAAGTCCAGATCAGCCGTGAGAAGGGACGCAAGGAGTTCAACAACAAATTACTGAAAATCGTATACGAAGATGCTTACCTCATCGTGGTGGAGAAGATGCAGGGATTGCTGTCCGTCAATACGGAAAGGCAGAAAGAGCGTACCGCTTACACCATTCTGAACGAATATGTGCAGCGTTCGGGCAGGCAGCACCGCGTGTACATCGTGCATCGCCTGGACCGCGACACCTCGGGACTGCTGATGTTTGCCAAAGACGAAAAGACGCAGAATACGCTGCGCGACAACTGGCACAACATCGTAACCGACCGCCGCTATGTAGCCGTCGTTGCGGGTGAAATGGAAAACAATGCCGGCATGGTGCGCTCATGGCTCACCGACCGCAAGCTGTACGTATATTCCAGCCCCACGGACGATGGTGGCAAGGAAGCAATCACCCACTACCGCACCATCAAACGCGCCAACGGCTTCTCGCTCGTGGAACTGATGCTGGAGACGGGACGCAAAAACCAAATCCGCGTGCACATGCAGGACCTGGGACATCCCATCATTGGCGACGGACGCTACGGACTGGAAGAGATAAATCCTATCGGACGACTGGCGCTGCACGCCTTCAAGCTGTGCTTCCGCCATCCTGTCACCGGAGAGCTGATGCAGTTTGAAACACCGTATCCGGGAGAGTTCAAGAAACTGTTTCTGAAGAAATAAAGAAATCAAAGGGGGTACAAAAACCGCTTATCAATCAATCGAGGGGGATGTCAATACTAAAGCCCGCTTACTGTCTGATGATTTTTAGGCACGGATTACGCGGATTTCACGGATTTTCTTTATTATTTTTCCGTGTAAATCCGCGTAATCCGTGCCTAAAAAAATTATCAAGAGTGTTTTAACACCCTCACTTGCCTATTCTCAGGATGTCCGGACATCCATATTCTTAATATTGCCTTTCCAGCATGACAGGCCCATCCATGTGCCCGTCCACGTATAATACGCCGGACAGTCTGTCTCCCGCAACATATACGTCGTAGATTTCCAGCAAAGGATAATTGTAACCGTAGTCCAGCCGCAGAATCCTGCCGTGGATGTCCCAGCGGAAAGGCAGGCTGAATGCCACCTCTCCATACGGATCGTTGTAATACGCCTGCTCATCTCTTCCCAGCCCGTTGCCTTCAAAGTAAAGCCCGCTTTCCAACGGAGAATTATAGGCATCGGCAAAACCTAAATCTCCTACCCAGATACCGCCCGGCAGGGTATCGTAAATGTAGTAATCCTCACCGTCGTCCGGTTCGCACGAACTCAGGCCCAAGGCCAGCGTGCACAGGAACAATATGTTCAAAAACTTTCTCATCTTTCTCATTTCCAATTCTGATTAACCATATATCTGGAAGCAGTCAGCATCATGATTTCACCGTCCAGCTTTCCGGACAGGTAATGCTCGCGCACCCATACGTTCTCAAAGATTTTCACGTCGCCCGAACCGTAGTTCAGTATCAGTCCCTCGCGTGAGTTGTCAATCCATTTCCAGGTAAAGTCATGGGTATCTGTTTTCGTATTGCCGGTAGTGGTTACGATAAAAGTCTCTTTTCCGGAAAGGACTTCCTTACCGCCCTGTTTCCCTTTGGTGAATTCCAGGATGTGCCTGCACGCCCCTTCTTCCGTGTCGTACTCCTCTACCCAACTGTCGCTGCATAGCTTCTCGTCGCTGTTTTGTATCGTATAGTAGTTATCATCCCCGCAAGAAGCCAGCCCCGCAGTCATTACACACAACAACAGTATCTTCATTAAGTTCAAAATCTTCATATTTATCGAGTTTAGTTAATATTTTACGGGCAAACTTACGCAAAAATAATGATATGTTTAATACCTGGACTGGAATTTCTTATAGAAGACAACGAATAAGATGAAACCCGTCAGTGCAAAGGGCACGCCTGCCAAAGCCGGATAGCGGTATCCGCCGCCAAGAGCCAGACCGCCTACGTATGCCCCGATGGCGTTGCCCAGGTTGAATGCCATCTGCACGCAAGCGCCGCCCAGCATCTCACCCCCTGGAGCTACGCGGATAATCAGCACCTGCTCCGGGCTGGACACCGCAAACAAGCCCGCCGTACAGAGCGCCATCAATATGGCTGAACACCACGGATGGGGCGAAAGGAAAAATATCAGCAGCAGCACAATGCAAATCATGCCTTGCACCACCATGCCCACCCTGCCCGGAGTGTATTTGTCGGAAAGCCGTCCGCTCACCAGATTGCCCACCACCATGCCAAAGCCTGCCAGCATCATTAATGCCGTGACACTTCCGGCGCTGAATCCCGATACATTCGTCAGCAACGGCGTGATGTAACTATACCAGCAGAACACGCCGCCGTTGCCCAAAGCCGTCGCCCCCAATATCAGCCAGGGAGCGGGAGTCTTCAGGAAACGGAACTGTCCCTTGAATCCGGTATCTTTGAGTCCCTCCATCGCAGGAACCCACCGCCATATATAATAAAGGACTATCACTCCCCAGCAGGCCACCAGCAAGAACGTGACACGCCACGAGAGCATATGGCTCAGGGAAGTGCCCAGCGGAACGCCGAACAGATTGGCAACCGTCATGCCCGCTATCATAATGGATACGGCCTCGGAACTTCTCCCCTCGTCCGCCAGCTTGCCCGCCACAATGGAAGCGACTCCGAAATACGCCCCGTGCGGCAAACCCGAAATGAAACGCGCCGCCAGCAGCGACCAGTAGCCGGTGGCCATCGCAGCCCCCAGGTTTCCTACCAGCATTAAAGCCATCAATGCCAGCAGGATATGCTTCAACGGACGCTTGCGCGCTAAAATCAACATGGGAGCACCGGCACATACGCCCAGTGCATAGGCGGAAATGAAATGTCCGGCAACCGGAATGCCGATGTTCAAATCGGCGGCAACATAGGGCAAAATACCCATCATCGTAAACTCGGCAATGCCCAATCCCAAGGTGCCGAACGCTAATGCAATAAGACTCTTCTTCATTCGAAAAAATACAACCTGTGAAACAAACTTTTTACCGCCGCAAAAGTAGTGTATTCTTTCCGCTCAAGTTCTTTATTTTATAAAAAAACTAACTAAAAATTTGTACAGCATAAATATAAGATATACTTTTGCGCCCCGAAAAAGCAGGGCATGCCTTGCTTTTTCAGCATTCAACAATAATTTAAATAATCAAAAGGTAAAAAGAAATGAAAAAAATTGTATTTTTCTTGTTTGCAACCATGCTGGTTGCATCGGTAAAGGCACAGGTTTATGTAGGCGGAACGGTAGGCTTATGGCACAACGACGACCTCGACGCCACTTTCTTCAAACTGGAACCGGAAGTTGGATATAACCTGAGCGAGAAATGGGCAGTAGGCGGTGTGCTGGCATTTGCACACGGCAAGGCAGACGAAGGTAAATACAACGCTTTCGCCCTCGCTCCCTATGCACGCTACTCCTACTATGAAAATAAGGTAGTACGCCTGTTTGTGGACGGCGGCTTCGGTTTCTCCACCCAGAAGGTGAAGGGCTTCGACTCTGTAAACGGCTTTGAAATAGGCTTCAAACCGGGCATCGCCATCAAGCTGAACAGCAAGTTCAGTGCAGTTGCCAAATGCGGTTTCCTGGGCTACAGAGACGATTACATGACCGGAGACAACGGCTACGGATTTGCCTTCACCAGCGAAGACCTCTCATTCGGTTTCCACTACGAGTTCTAATCCCGGACAAAGCATACATCACAAGGGAGCGGCCGCCTCACAAACCCGGCGGCTGCTCCTCTCCGGATACGGTTACTCCCGTATATAATGGGGCATCTCCCCGGGTATCTCCATGGATATTTCCACCAGTCCGCATACTACACCCTCACGCTTCCATGCGGTCTGATAAATCATTTTCCTGACCCCTTTTTTCTCTATCGTATAGGCGTTTACGCCACCCGTCTTCAGGAGTTCGCGTATCTTTTCCTGCGATTTCGGACTGTGGCAGTCAAAAAGATTCCTGCCTATCAGGTTTCCGTGCCCGGCAAACGTGCGGCATGCCTTCTCGTTCATATAAAGGATGATTCCCTGCGTGTCGCATACGGTTACGGCACAGTTCATTTCATCGGCCCATTCATACATATTCATTACATTTATTCGGTTGTTGAGGGAAACAAAAGTACAGATTAGTTTCTAATTATTCAAGCATTATAAATACGCACACCCAAATTATTCGTATTTTTGCACATCGTTTATAAAATATGCAAACATGAAGAAGTTCGTAAAAGGAGTCCGGTTTGCTCCTAAAAACTATTCCGATGAAGTAGAAGCCAAGATACAGCATTATAAAAGAGAAGGATACAAATTGCCGTCACGCCATCTGCTGCGTACGGAAGAGCAACTGGCAGGCATACGCGAAAGCGCAAGGATAAACACCGCCCTGCTCGATTACATCTCGGAGAATATCCGCGAGGGAATGTCCACGGCAGAGATAGACCACATGGTATACTGCTTTACGACAGACCACGACGCCATCCCCGCTCCCTTCCTGTACGAAGGCTTTCCGAAGAGCGTATGCGTCAGCATCAACGATGTGGTGTGCCACGGCATCCCCAGCACAAAGGAATTCCTGCGCAGCGGAGATATTGTAAACGTAGACGTGTCCACCATCTATAAAGGGTATTTCTCCGACGCATCGCGCATGTATATGATTGGGGAAGTCAGCCCCGAAATGCAACGCCTGGTGCAGGTGACCAGGGAGTGCCGCGACATCGGCATACAGGCTGCACAGCCCTGGGCACGGTTGGGCGATGTGGGCGCCGCCATCCAGGAGCATGCCGAGAAGAACGGCTACAGCGTGGTGCGCGACCTTTGCGGGCATGGCGTGGGTATCAAGTTTCACGAAGAGCCGGACGTGGAGCACTTCGGCAAACGCGGCACGGGCATGCTGATAGTACCGGGCATGACGTTCACCATCGAGCCGATGATTAACATGGGCAGCTACGAGGTGTTCATTGACGAAGCCGACGGCTGGACGGTGTGCACGGACGACGGTCTGCCTTCCGCCCAGTGGGAAAGCATGATTCTTATCACCGAAGACGGAAACGAGATACTGACACAATAGATGCAAGACGGCAGGCCGCAAGATGTCCCCCGGCGCGGTACACTCCGTACCAACGGTTGGTACTCCTTGTACCACGCTTTGGTATTGTCTGTACCAACCGTTGGTATTCTTCATACCAACTATTGGTATTTCCCGTACCGCCCGATGGTATTGCCCGTACCGCCTGCCGAAACTTTATTTCCTTATATGCAATTATGAATATCATCCTATTACCCGCCGGGATTATCGCAGGAGCCGTTATCGGCTATCTGACGGCCGGCAGAAAAGCCGCTGCCCTGAAGACTCAGGTAGAAGCCGCCGGAGAGCGTGAAGCCCTGCTGAACCGCACCGCCGAAGAACGCATCGCCCGCGAACGCTCCATTGCCGAGGAACGTTTGCAGGAAGCCGCCCGCCAGGCTTCGGAACGCCTGGACGCACAGGAGCGGCTGTTTGCCGAACGCCTCGCCGAACAGGCACGCAGTTTCAACGAACGCCTTGCCCAGCAGGAACATTCCTTCGGCGAGCGCATCGCCCAGCAGCAACGGCAATGGGAACAACGCCTCGCCGAACAGAAAGAAGAGGCCGAAGCCCTGCACAAGCGTATGAACACCGAGTTCGAGAACCTTTCGAACCGCATCTTCCAAAGCAAGACCGAGGATTTTACCAGACTGAACGCCGAGCATCTGGGCAACCTGCTGCGCCCGCTCGACGAGAAGATTAAGGACTTCAAGGAAAAAGTAGAGCAGGTGTACAGCACCGAAGCCAAAGAGCGCTTCTCGCTGGGCGAACGCATCAAGGAGCTGGTGGAAC
This sequence comes from Bacteroides sp. 2201st1_D9_2201SCRN_220225, assembly GCF_040928965.1. Classification (NCBI taxonomy): domain Bacteria; kingdom Pseudomonadati; phylum Bacteroidota; class Bacteroidia; order Bacteroidales; family Bacteroidaceae; genus Bacteroides; species Bacteroides sp. 2201st1_D9_2201SCRN_220225. Next base: position 15,881 of record NZ_JBCODG010000048.1, read on the forward strand.
TGAACAATCGCCTCAGCGAGGATGCCAACAACCTGACCCGCGCCCTGAAGGGCGACTCCAAGATGCAGGGCAACTGGGGCGAAATGATTCTGGAACGCCTCTTGCAGGCATCCGGCCTGATTGAGGGTGAGCACTATTTCCGCCAGGAGTTCCTGAAAGACGAGCGCGGCGAAGCGATTGTCAGCGAAGAAAGCGGACAGAAGATGCAGCCCGACATCCTCATCAGGTATCCCGACGAACGCGAGATGATAATCGACTCCAAAGTCTCCCTCACCGCCTACGCCGCCTACACCTCCGCCGAAGACCGCGACGAGCAGGCGCGCTGGCTCAAGGCGCATTTGCAGTCTGTCCGCAGCCACATCGACGAGCTCAGCCGGAAGGACTATTCGCACTACGATATCAAGGCGCCGGACTTCGTCATGATGTTCATCCCCACGGAAGGCGCATACCTGCTCGCTATCCAGAGCGACGCCAACCTCTGGGAGTATGCCTACAACAAGAAGGTGGTACTGATGAGCCCCACCAACCTCATCAGCGCCCTGCGCCTCTCGCTCGACCTGTGGAAGCGGGAAAACCAGGTGAAAAACGTGCAGGCCATCATCAAGCGCGGCACTGCCCTGTACGAAAAGATTGTAGGCTTTACCGACACTTTCCTCACCCTCGGCGACCGCATGGCAACCTTGCAGAAGGACTACGACAAAGCACTCAACCAGCTCTCCGAAGGCAACGGCAGCGTAGTGCGCCAGGCTGAAATGCTGAAGGACATGAGCCTCACCCCGAAGAAGCGCATCTCGGCAAGGCTGCTGCCCAAAGAGGAGATACAGGAAGATGCAGAACAAGAAGACAATAAATAACTCTTAAGACAAGACTTGATACATTATGAAAACTTTAAAAGACCGTATTCTCAAAGACGGAAAATGCTATCCGGGAGGCATACTGAAAGTGGATAACTTCATCAATCACCAGATGGACCCGATACTGATGAAATCCATCGGCGTGGAGTTTGTCAGACGTTTCGCCTCTACCAGTATCAACAAGATTATCACCGTCGAGGCCAGCGGCATCGCTCCCGCCATCATGGTGGGCTATCTGCTGGAGCTGCCCGTAGTGTTCGCCAAGAAGAAGAAACCGAGCACGATGGAGAATATGCTGGTTACTTCCGTGTATTCGTTCACCAAGCAACGCTCGTACGACGTATGCGTCAGCAAGGATTTCCTCGCGCCCGGCGACCAGGTGCTTTTCATCGACGACTTCCTTGCCAACGGAAACGCTGCCAAAGGCATCATGGACCTGGTGAAGCAGGCTGGCGCGGAACTGGTGGGCATGGGATTCATCATAGAGAAAGCCTTCCAGCATGGTGGTGACGAGCTGCGCAGCCAGGGCATCCATGTAGAATCGCTTGCCATCATCGAAAGCCTTGACAACTGTGAAATCAAAATCAGATAACCCGGAGCGATGGAAAAACAACAGGGAAACGGACTGATTTACGGCTTGAACGACAAGCCGCCTTTTAAGGAAGCTTTCTTCGCTGCGCTGCAACATCTGCTCGCCATATTCGTAGCCATCATCACCCCGCCGCTCATCATTGCGGGCGCATTGAAGCTCGATGCGGAAACTACCGGCTATCTGGTTTCGATGGCGCTGTTCGCATCCGGCATATCCACGTTTATCCAATGCCGCAGGTTCGGCGGACTGGGCACGGGGCTGCTCTGCATCCAGGGAACCAGCTTTTCGTTCATAGGTCCCATCATCTCTGCCGGAATGCTGGGCGGGCTTCCCCTGATTTTCGGTTCCTGCATGGCGGCTTCAAGCGTGGAGATGCTGATAAGCCGGGTGTTGAAATACACAAAGAAGATTATCACGCCGCTGATATCCGGCATCGTAGTCACCCTCATCGGAATGAGCCTGATAAAGGTAGGAATCACAGCCTGCGGCGGCGGAGCCACGGCACAGGCGGACGGCAGCTTCGGCAGTTTCCGCCATGTGGGCCTTGCGGCGGCGGTACTGCTGCTTATCATCGCCTTCAACCGGAGTTCCAACCGCTACCTGCGCATGAGTTCCATCGTCATCGGACTGGTGATAGGCTACATCGCAGCCTGGTTCATGGGCATCATCGACTTCTCCTCGATACAAAGCTACGGCGGCTTCAACCTGCCGATGCCTTTCCGCTACGGACTGGACTTCGACCTGTCCACCATCATCGCCCTGGGACTTATTTTCATGATTACCGCCATCGAGGCATACGGTGACATCACCGCCAACTCCCTTATCTCCGGCGAACCGGTGGAAGGGGATACCTTCGTAAAGCGCGCTTCGGGCGGTATCCTTGCCGACGGCTTCAACTCCATGCTGGCGGGTGCGCTCAACTCCTTCCCCAACTCCGTCTTTGCACAGAACAACGGAATGATACAACTGACCGGAGTTGCCAGCCGGTATGTGGGCTATTACATCGCAGCCTTTCTTGTACTGCTCGGCCTGTTCCCTGCCGTGGGACTGGTATTTTCACTGATGCCCGAACCCGTATTGGGCGGCGCTACTCTGCTGATGTTCGGTACGGTGGCGGCGGCAGGCATCCGCATCATTGCAGCGCAGGAAATCAACCGGAAGGCTACCCTTGTCATGGCTGTCAGTTTCTCACTCGGCCTCAGTGTGGAGCTGGTTCCCGAAATACTGTGCCAACTGCCGGAAACGCTGCGGAACATCTTCGCATCCGGCATCACAACGGGCGGGATAACGGCTATTCTGGCAAATCTGCTGATTCATATCAAGGAGTAATATTATTCTATTTCAGGCACGGATTACACGGATTTCATGGAAATATTGTCCGAAAGAACAAAGTAAATCCGTGAAATCCGTGTAATCCGTATTAATCCCTCTCCGGCAGCACCCAATTCAGCACCACATACCCCAGCACCCCGGCAAGCACCGTCCCTACAAGCACCCCAAATTTCGCCTGGTTCAGCAGTTCCGGATATTCGTCCGCAAAGGAAAGGTTGGCAATGAACAACGATACGGTAAACCCGATACCGCCCAGCAGGGAGACGCCCGCTATATTCTTCCAGTTCATCCCCGCCGGCATCAGCGCTACGCCGCTCTTCACCGCCAGCCACGTAAACAGGTATATCCCCAGGAACTTGCCCAGCAGCAAGCCAGCCGCCACAGCGATGCTCACATCTCCCACGATGCTGCCGCTACCGCTGAACACCACACCGGCATTGGCAAAGGCAAACAGCGGCAGTATCACGAAGCTCACCGCCCCGTGCAGGTTATCTTCCAGCGACTGCAACGGGCTGATAACATAATCCGATGCCCGCTCCACCTGCTTCAACGTGGCAATCTGCGCATTGGTCAGCACGATATTATCCGACTTGGAAACCGGGAACTCCCCGATGATGTCGCGAATCCGCTCGATGTATTTGCCCGCATCCAAGCGCGGACGCGCCGGTATCACAAACGCCAGTATCACGCCCGAAATCGTACTGTGTATGCCCGATTGCAGGAACAGGTACCAGATAATCACACCGAAGAAGAGGAAGAATATCTTCTGCGTTACGCCGAACTTACCCATATAGTAGAGGAACACGTACAGGACAGCCGCCGCAATCAGGTATCCGTATGCCACGTCAGCGCTATAGAACAATGCGATGACCAGTATGCCGCCGATGTCGTCCACCACGGCAAATGCTGTCAGGAATATTTTCAGGCTCAACGGCACACGCTTGCCCAGCAAACTGAGCACACCCAATGAGAAGGCAATGTCCGTGGCCATCGGTATAGCCATCCCCCGGGTTTCGGGAGTGCCGGAAGCAACCGACAACGCATAGATGACAACCGGAACCACCATCCCCCCGCATGCCGCAATAAAAGGCAAAGCCGCTTTCCGCACAGAGGACAGTTCCCCCACCAGCAATTCGCGCTTTATCTCCAGGCCCACTGCCAGAAAGAAAACAGTCATCAGGCAGTCGTTAATGAATTCTATCATCTTCAGCGGATGCCCGCCGTGCGAAAACAGATTGAAGTTGCCGATGCGCAGATGCAGCTCCTGAAGCAGGAAATCCTGGTATACGGGCGACAGGGACGAGTTGGCAACCACAGCGGCCAGGATAGCCGCCAGAAACAAAAGCACGCTCGCTGCTATGTTCAGCGACGAAATGTTTTTTACGGTACGTAGGATAATCATAAGTGTTTTTAATTGAAGGATTCGTTCATTTTCGGAAAAAGACAAAAAAGGGGGCAGCCCTATCATGAAAGAACAACCCCCGAAAGATATGATTGGTTCGGCAGCAAACCGCTAATCCAGTTTCAGCACCGCCAGGAATGCTTTCTGCGGCACTTCCACATTACCGATTTGCTTCATTCTCTTCTTACCCCGTTTCTGCTTCTCGAGCAACTTGCGCTTACGGCTCACGTCGCCGCCGTAGCACTTGGCCGTAACGTCCTTGCGTACAGCCTTGATTGTTTCGCGGGAGATAATCTTGGCGCCGATGGCCGCCTGGATGGCGATGTCGAACTGCTGTCTCGGAATCAGGTCCTTCAGCTTCTCGCACATGCGGCGTCCCAGCTCGTATGCGTTGTCAAAGTGTGTCAGGGTGGAAAGGGCATCCACCGGTTCGCCGTTCAGGAGAATATCCAGTTTCACCAGCTTGGACGGACGGAAGCCGTTGGCATGGTAGTCGAAAGAGGCGTATCCCTTGGAGATGCTTTTCAGCTTGTCGTAGAAGTCGATGACGATTTCGCCCAGCGGCATGTCATAGTATATCTCCACGCGATTGCCGGAAATGTATTCCTGCTTCACCAGTTCGCCGCGCTTGCCCAGGCAGAGCGTCATGATGGGGCCGATATAGTCCGTGGCGGTAATCACCGAGGCGCGGATATAAGGCTCTTCGATGCGGTCTATCAGGGTGGGGTCGGGCATGCTGCCGGGGTTGTGCACCTCGGTCATGTGCCCCTGCTTGTCGTAGATGTTGTACGACACGTTCGGCACGGTGGTAATCACGTTCATATCGAATTCGCGGTCCAGGCGTTCCTGCACAATCTCCATGTGGAGCAGTCCTAAGAATCCGCAACGGAAACCGAAGCCCAGCGCCAGTGACGATTCGGGCTGGAAGGTCAGCGAGGCGTCGTTCAACTGCAACTTCTCCAGCGAAGAGCGCAGATCCTCGAAGTCTTCCGCCTCAATGGGATATACGCCGGCAAAGACCATCGGCTTCACTTCCTCGAAGCCGGCAATCGCTTCCTTGCACGGACGGGCTATGTGCGTAATCGTGTCGCCCACCTTCACTTCCCTGGAAGTCTTGATACCCGAAATGATATACCCCACGTCGCCCGTACGCAGCTCCTGACGGGGAACCATGTCCATCTTCAGCACGCCGATTTCGTCCGCATCGTATTCCTTGCCCGTATTGAAGAACTTCACTTTGTCTCCTTTGCGAATCACGCCGTTCACAATCTTGAAGTAGGCGATGATGCCCCGGAACGAGTTGAATACGGAGTCGAAAATCAGTGCCTGCAAAGGCGCTTCCTCATCGCCTTCGGGATGCGGGATGCGCTCAACTACCGCCTCAAGGATTTCCTCCACGCCCATGCCCGTCTTGCCGGAAGCGCGGATAATCTCTTCGCGCTTGCAGCCGAGCAGTTCCACGATTTCATCCTCCACCTCTTCGGGCATGGCGCTTGCCATGTCGCATTTGTTGATAACGGGAATAATCTCCAAATCGTGCTCGATGGCCATGTAAAGGTTGGAGATGGTCTGCGCCTGCACGCCCTGCGAAGCATCCACAATGAGCAGTGCGCCCTCGCAGGCGGCGATGGAGCGCGACACCTCGTAGGAGAAGTCCACGTGTCCCGGAGTGTCAATCAGGTTCAAGATATACTTCTCGCCCTTGTACACATACTCCATCTGGATGGCATGGCTTTTGATGGTGATACCTCTCTCCTTTTCCAAATCCATATCATCCAGCATCTGTCCTTCGGTTACTTGGATGGTATTGGTGAACTCCAACAGGCGGTCGGCCAAAGTCGATTTGCCATGGTCGATATGGGCTATGATACAAAAGTTACGTATATTCTTTTTCATTCGTTTCTAAAGTTTTTGGAGTGCAAAGATAGTGTATCTTGGACAAAGATACGAAAAGGAGCGCACAAAAAAAATGCGTTGATAACATATCCAATGTATCAACGCATTTTTTATAACATTCCAATCACTTTCTTAGTTCAGCTTCACAAACAGTTCGCCTTCAACTTCTTGAGTAGAGATTTTGTCCTCTCTCAATAACCATCCAAGACCCAGGAACAAATCTTTATCCACCAATTTTGTAGCTTTTTTGATTTGTTTTGCGGTTAAACCTTCGGTTTCATTCAGTGCGTTCCAAATTTTTCCTGCGATTTCACCGGCTTTTTCTTTTAACATTTTCTCTTTGTTTTTAGTTAGACATGCTTGAAAATCCGTTTCCCCCGACGGAGAAGACCGATTTTATTTCGGCGGCAAAGATAGTTATTTTTATGTTATATAGCACGTTAACTCTCATTTTTTTCCATTTTCAGCCGGAGAAACGGCACGATTAGCCCTATTTCCGCTGTTTTTCCAGATACTCCGCCCATATTGCCGCCGCCTCTTCCACCATTTTGGCGCAGGGACGCTTGGCGTAATACTGCTCCGTGCGGGCTTCGGGCATGGAAGAGCCTTCGGGCTTCTTCAGTCCCAACAGTTCGGCGCAAATCATCGAGCCGTTGCGTTTCCTGAATTCCTCCGCAAGCTGCTGCACCAGCGCATAGTTGGCGGCTTTGCCCTCACGATCCTTGCCGTCTACGGCACCTTTCTCCAGTCCCGCCAGCAGGAACATGCCGCAGGCGGCGCCGCACGTCTGCCGCATCCGTCCGATGCCGCCGCCAAACGAGGCGGACATGCGCAATGCCTGTTCCTGCGTGAAACCATACATATCTGCAAAGGCAGCCACGACGGACTGCGAACAATTATAGCCGCTCTTAAACAGTTCAACGGCTTTTTCCACTCTGTCTTTCATCGTCATATCTTAATCTGTTAATTCCAACATCATGGGGCAATGGTCCGAATGTACGGCATCGTTCAGGATACGCGCCTCTTTCAGCATCGGACGCACCGCCTCGCTTGCCATGCAATAGTCGATACGCCAGCCTTTGTTCTTCGCCCGCGAGTTGAAGCGGTAGCTCCACCAGGTGTACTCCCGACTGTCGGGGTGCAACAGGCGGAAGGTATCGATGAAGCCCTCGTTCAGGAAGCGGGTCATCCACTCCCTTTCTTCGGGCAGGAAGCCGCTGTTGGTGGCATTGCGCACCGGGTCGTGAATGTCTATCGC
>NZ_JBCODG010000048.1:23367-35734 GCF_040928965.1 Bacteroides sp. 2201st1_D9_2201SCRN_220225
CCACGGACAGGTCGCCGTAATCGGCACGGACAAACCGTCCTTCGCTATCGTACTCCTCCATGCCCATGCCGTATTCCACATAGTCCGGCTCGCGTTTCGTCAGGATGGCGACTCCGCTATACCCTTTCTTCCGGGCTGAATGCAGATAATGCCTGTATCCCAATGCATCCAACGCCTCCGCAGGATACTGCTCCGGCTGCAATTTGGTTTCCTGCAGGCACAGCACGTCCGGCTGTTCCTTTGCCAGCCATTCGGGAAGCCCTTTGGACACGGCGGCCCGCAAACCGTTTACGTTATAGGTTATAATCTTCATTTCCGTATATATATTTTTTTAATTATCCGCCCGGCGGCAATCGTTCGTCAGGTTGCAATCGTTTGTCAGGTTGCAATCTTTCGTCCGCTTGCAATCATTCGTCAGGTTGCAATCATTCATCCGGCAAGCAGCGTTCATTACAAACTCGATATCAGCAGCATCACATTCAATACCGTCACGATGGCGGCAATCGTATAGAGCACGAATGTGCTCCATTTACTGTTCACATACTGCCCCATCACTTTGCGGGACGAGGTGAGGCTCACCTGTAGGAACACCGTAAACGGCAACTGGATGCTCAGTATCATCTGCGAAATCAGCAGTCCCTTGAACGGGTCGCCGATAAAACAAATCAACAGCAGCGCGATGCCCAACGAAAGGATTACCCCCACCTGCGAGTGGCTGTCCCTGATGTGGTAGGACTCGCCGAAGATACCGGCAAAGATGGAACCTGCCGCCATGCCGCTCGTAATCGTCGAGGAGATGCCCGCCATCAGCAATGCCAGCGCAAACACCACGCCGGCGCTGCTGCCCAGCAACGGATCCAACAGCGACTTCGCCTGCTGCAACTCCTCCACCTGAATCCCGCCTTTGAAGAAAGTGGCGGCGGCCAGCAGTATCATCGCACTGTTAATGGCCCATCCCACAATCATGGAGAAGAGCGTGTCGAACAATTCGTACTTCAGCACCCTGCGGATAGAGGCATCGTCCTTCTTATTGTACTCGTGGCTCTGTATCACCTCCGAATGGAGAAACAGGTTATGGGGCATCACCACGGCTCCGAGCACACTCATGATAATGAGCATGCTTCCCTGGGGGAACGAAGGAGTCACCCACCCCTGCACCGCCACTGGCCAGTCTATCCTGACAAGGAAAAGCTCGTAGATGAACGAAAGCCCTATGACGGACACGAAGGCAATGATGGCCCTTTCAATCTTCTTGTAGGAGTTGGTGAAAAGCATTATGGACACGAAAAGCGTAGTCAGCACCGAACCCCATATAATGGGGATGTCCAGCAGCATTTGCAGTGCGATGGCCCCGCCCAATATTTCGGCAAGGGAAGTGGATATGGAAGCCAGCACCGCTGTACCCAATATAGGGCGCGACACCCATTTGGGAGTGTACTGCGTGGCGGCTTCCGACAGGCACAGTCCCGTTACGATGCCCAGGTGCGCCACGTTGTGTTGCAGGATTATCAGCATGACGGTAGAGAGCGTCACCACCCACAGCAGCGAGTAGCCGAACTCCGACCCCGCCGCAAAATTCGACGCCCAGTTTCCGGGGTCGATGAAACCTACCGTCACCAGCAGTCCCGGTCCGATATATCTGAACACGTCCAGACCACCCAAATAGCGTTTGTGGTCTTTCCGTTGCAAGTCTTTAAAAATATTCTTCATTATTATGTTGTTCTTGTTTTGAGGATGTAAAAGTACTCAAATAAAAAACAAATGCACCATAAGTTGGTTCAAAATGGCAGACACGTTGCCCTGCCAACCCCAAAAAATCATCCCACGAGACGGATAAATTCATCCCGCAAGACAAATTTATCCACCTCGTGGGATGAATATACCCGTACGGAAAACACAGCTTTTCCTGATTTCCTTTCCGTGAAGTCCGTGAAGTTCACAAGGTCTCCGAAAGAGAGTGGTTGAAATACACTTGACGATTTCTTTTAGGCACGGATTACGCGGATTACACGGATTTTGATAAAAAAAGAATTAAGAAAATCCGTGTAATCCGCGTAATCCGTGCCTAAAAAATCATCACGCCCCCTTACATCTTCAACCAGAGCAGCAGAATCAATATCCCATCTCGTGCAATGCCTTACACAACTGGTCGGGACAGGAAGTGGGACGTCCGCCGCAGCGGATACCTTCCAGGCGTGAAATCACCTCTTTCACCGGCATCCCGGCAACCAGGCGCGACAACCCTTGCAGATTGCCGTTGCATCCGCCCCAGAACGCGATGTTCCGCACGATGCCGTCTTCCACCTCAAGCTCGATATTGGTACTGCACGTGCCTTTGGTCTTGTAAGTATACGTCATTACTCTTCGCTTTCTTCCGGCTTCATATTGGTGTACACCGTCTGCACGTCGTCAAACTCTTCCAGGCGTTCCACCATCTTGTCGATGGTCTCGCGGTGTGCAGGCTCCACATCTTTCAGGTCGTTGGCGATGTAGGTAAACTCGCCGCCCACATCCTCAAAGCCGCCCTCTTCCAGGTGCTTCTGGATGGCTGCGTAGCTCTTCGGGTCACCGTAGATGGTGATTGTGCCTTCTTCTTCGTCCTCTTCGTAGTCTTCGTCGATGTCGAAATCGATCATGTCGAGGATGAATTCTTCCATATCCATGCCGTCTTTCTTCTTGAAAGTGAACACGCATTTGTGGTCGAACAGGAAAGCCAGTGAGCCCATTGTGCCCAGGTTTCCGCCAAACTTGTTGAACACGCTGCGCACATCGGCCACCGTGCGGGTGGGGTTATCGGTCAGTGTATCCACAAATACGGCCACACCGTGAGGTCCGTATCCCTCGTAGGTCATGCTCTTGTAGTCGCTCTGGTCCTTACCCATTGCATTCTTGATGGCACGCTCGATGTTGTCCTTCGGCATGTTCTCGCGCTTGCAGGTAGCGATAACCGAACGCAGTGCAGGGTTGTTTTCCGGTTCGGGTCCGCCGGCTTTCACCGCAATAGCAATTTGTTTACCCAGTCTTGTAAAGGTCTTAGCCATGTGACCCCATCTTTTCAATTTGGCAGCTTTTCTATATTCAAACGCTCTTCCCATTGGATTGTATATTTTAATTTGTTCTTTAATTGGTTTCTGTCTTTACTGCCGCGTCAGTTTCCGATACTTCCAATATGACACGCCGCACATCAGCAGGCATATCAGACCGCTCACCCCTGCCAGGGCATTTCTCCAGCCCTCGTTCTCAGGGAAGTGCCAAAGCACCCTTACTGCCTGAAACAAGAGGAGCAGCCCTATGGTCAGGCCCGTCAGAGACGCTCTTTTGGCTCTGATATGGTGATCCGGTTTTATATCATACTTCTTCATAGCGGGTCAGCTTGTTTTTACCGCAGCACGGCTCCCAGTCGGTTCTGCAGGTTGGCAATCAGCTTCTGCATCACTTTGTCAATCTGCTTGTCGTTCAGTGTGGCATTCTCGTCCTGCAACAGGAAACTTACGGCATACGATTTCTTGCCGGCTTCCAGGTTCTTGCCTTCATAGACGTCGAAGAGGGAGACTTCTTTCAGCAGCTTCTTCTCCGTTTCGTAGGCAATCTTCTCGATTTCGGCAAACTGCACCTTCTTGTCAATCAGCAAAGCGAGGTCGCGCTTCACGGCCGGGAATTTGGAGATTTCGGTATAGTTTACCTTCACGTTCCTGATGGCCTTCATCAGCTCTTTCCAGTTCAGGTCGGCATAGTACACCTCGTTGTCGATGTCGAACGCTTTCAGGAGCTTCCTTGTCACCACGCCGAACGTGGCAAGGCGCTTGCCCCCCCTTGTCTGCACGGACAGGGCAGCGGCGTAAATATCGTCCGTAAGGTTGCCCACTACCAGGTCGTGCATCTGCAAGCCCAGACGGGCAAATATGTTTTCTACATACGCTTTCAGTTCGTACACCGAACTGTCCTCGTCCTGATGCGCCCATGAGTTGGACACTCTCTTGCCGGTAATCCACAGGCCCAGGTGATAGTCTTCGGAATAAGGAGCGAGCGCCTTTTCGGGGTTACGCTTCTCTTCGTTGAAGTAATAGCAGTTGCCGAATTCAAAGAATTTCAAATCGGCATTCTTGCGGTTGGCATTGTGCGCGATGCTCTCCAGTCCGCCGAAAAGCAGCGTCTGGCGCATGGCGTTCAGGTCGGCGCTGAGCGGATTCATCAGCATCACGAGGTTCTTGGCGGAATAAGATTCCAGTCCGTCGTAATAGGCGGCGCGTGTCAGCGAGTTGTTCAGGATTTCGTTGAAACCGCAGCCCACCAGTTGCTCGGCAACCAGGTTCTGCAGACGGTTGGACTTGTCGCACTCGCCCTTCGTTGTCAGGCTGGACTTCAAGGCTGTGGGAATCTCCACATTATTATATCCGTAAATACGGAGGATGTCCTCTATCACATCGCAGTCGCGCTGCACATCCACGCGGTATGGCGGCACGTCGAGCGTCAGGCCCTCTGCCGTTTCGCCTACAATCTTCATCTCCAGGCTCGTCACGATGCTTTTTATCGTCTCTGCCGGAATCTCCTTGCCTATCAGCGCGTGTACCTTCCCGTAAGAGAGTTCCACCCGGAAGTCGCGGGCGGGAGCGGCGCATACATCCTTGATGTCGGAAGAGATGGTGCCGCCGGCAAGTTCCTTCACCATCAGTGCCGCCAGTTTCAGGCAGTAAAGGGTGGCGTTGGGGTCGACGCCTCTTTCAAAGCGGAAGGAAGCATCCGTGTTCAGGCCGTGGCGGCGGGCGGTCTTACGCACCCAGGTGGGGTGAAAATAAGCGCTTTCGAGGAAGACGTCCTTCGTGGTTTCGGTGGAGCCTGAATCCAGTCCGCCGAACACTCCGGCGATGCACATGGGCTCTTCCCGGTTGCAAATCATCAGGTCGCGTCCGTTGAGCTTGCGTTCCACGCCGTCCAGGGTAGTGAAGGGAGTGCCTTCGGGCAGGGTCTTTACAATGACCTCGCCGCCTTTAATCCTGTCCGCATCGAAGCAGTGGAGCGGCTGGCCGAATGCGTGGACGATGTAGTTCGTGATGTCCACCACATTATTAATAGGGCGCAGGCCGATGATGCGGAGCTTGTTCTGCAACCATTCGGGGCTTTCCTTTACGGTGACGCCTTTCACGGTGACGCCGGCATAGTGCGGGCAGGCTTCGCTGTTCTCTACCGCCACCCGGATGTCGAGGTCGTGGTTATCGACGGCAAAAGCCTCCACAGAGGGTTTCTTCAAGGCGGCGGGCTTGCCGTTCTGCACCAGGTAGGCGTACAGGTCGCGCGCCACGCCGTAGTGCGAGCAGGCATCGGCGCGGTTGGGCGTGATGTCCACCTCCAGCACGTAGTCGCTCTTAATGTTGTAATAGTCCTTGGCAAGCGTGCCTGGCACTGCTGTTTCGGGCAGTACGATGATGCCCGCATGGTCTGTGCCGATGCCTATTTCGTCTTCGGCACAAATCATGCCGTTGGACTCTACGCCGCGGAGTTTGGATTTCTTGATTGTGAAGCATTCATCACCGTCATAAAGTTTTGTACCCAAAGTGGCCACCACCACTTTCTGTCCGGCTGCCACGTTGGCTGCGCCGCATACTATCTGCACAGGTTCTCCCTGTCCCAGGTTTACGGTAGTGATGTGCATGTGGTCCGAGTTGGGATGGGGCTCGCACGTCAGCACTTCGCCGATGACCAGGCCTTCCAGTCCGCCTTTAACGGTTTGCACCTCTTCCACGCTTCCCGTTTCCAGTCCTATGGAAGTGAGCGCGGCGGCTACTTCATCCGGTGTCAGGTCGAAATCCACATACTCTTTCAACCAGTTATAAGAGATATTCATATCATTATTTTTTTATTGTTTCCAAAAGTGACCCGCAAAGTTAATAAGATTTTCCTGTAGAAAGGGAAAAATTTCAGGAAATCTTCGAGAGTATATACGCTTTTACCTGTTGCCATGACTGATTTACAAACATATCCGGCATGGGGTCTGTCTCTGCATCGTCAAAATAGGCCAAGCTTTTCATTGCCATGAAAACAGAGGAGTCGTTGTATTTGGCTGCATAGAAATGCAGGATTTCCTCTAATGAAAAGTGATGCAGCAAGAAAGCGATATCTATAAAATCCTTCTTTGTACCCCTGCCTATGATTGCAGTAATCTTCATAGCTGCAATATCGCTTACACTCGCCAGGCGAAGCCCCTGCTCCAGGACAACATCATCAAGCCAAGGGTATTTATAATTTACAATATCAACCTTGATTCCATCTACTATATAGATGTGTATATGGGGAGATTCCTTCAAAATGGTCAGCGAAGCTATCCCTGCTATTGATTCCCGCAAATATTCAGCCTCACAATCTACCGTGCCGAAAAAATCCAAATCAATAGATTTGCGATGCCCCAATTGCAAAGCGAGCGCAGTGCCCCCTACCAACCTTGTTTGCTCAAGCACCGGCAACCGTTGCAGTTTTTTCAGGAGTTCCAGGGTTGAGGATTCAACTGTTTCCAGGTATAGCATCTGAACTGTTCTTTAGGGGTTTTTGAAATAGCGGCAATGTATGCCAGCGCACGGGGTTCCAAGCTCCTCAATCCCTTTGCGGTCTCTACGATTTTGGGCAATCCGTAGTATGACTTAATGAGATTCCAGTCGCCCAGCAAGCCATATTCCAGCACTCTCTGTATCACATATTGCGCATGTGCGTCGAGGTCGATATCCTCTTTGCGCACATCCCAGAACAGATGCGGAGAGAATTGTTCCATACATTCATTTGCAGACATAGCCTTTACTTCTTTTATTTACAAAGGTAGCATTCTTTTCCGAAAATCAACCGATTAATCATTTATAAAAAGCCCGCGGGTCAAAGTTTATCCACTATCCGGTGCGCCCGTCTCCGCAGCAATTCGAACTCTTCATCGTCCAGGATGGCTTTCATCGCCTTATACCAGCGTATGAGCACGCTGATTTTCACATCCCCCCTTTTAAAAGGGTCTGAATGGTGGTATTACTCATGCCGGCATGGTCGGCAATCATTTTCAAAGACACGCCGGATGCCTTCAACAGATAGCGGAGCTCTTCACCTATCATAAGATAGGGATATTGCCCGTCCTCATTTTTTACACTCATTTTAGTATTAATTTTATTTAAAATACAAGGGAAATATTTAGGTTTATTAAGTTTCGTACATACATGTGTGTACGGTCATCTGTTTTATAATCACGAACTTTGAAGGGTATCCCTGAAAGATTCGGGAATTGCGATGCAAAATTAACAAATTAATAATCAGCACCAAAAAAACAAGTAAACAAATGAATGAATTCAAAATGTCCCTGTTCCTCGCCCCCATTTCGCCGGTGAAGGACGGCGGCACGGGGCAAATCATCAAACCTGCCACCCTGAAACCCTACAAAACCATGACCCTGCAGGAAGTGTACCGGACGATAACCGCCAACACACGCCTGCAACTGCTCACCGACCGCGTGCGCCGGGCATTCGACAGCGGCGACCTATCCGCCTACCGCGCCCTCAAACAGGAGCTTCTGCCCTACGTCACCCCCTGCGGCACGTTCGCCCGCCGGCGCAGCGACAGCCTTCTCGAAGCATCGGGACTCGTAGTGGTGGACATCGACCACCTCGACTCCGCTGACGAAGCCGCCCGGTTGCGCCGCCAACTGTTTGAAGACCCGTTTCTTAGGCCGGAGCTGGTCTTCATCAGCCCCTGCGGACAGGGCGTAAAAGCCTTCGTGCCCTACACCCCCGACCCCGCCCTGCCGGATGTGCGCCAGAATGCCGCCGAAAGCATCCGATGGGCTATGGACTACGTGCAGTGCGTGTATGCCGACGGCAACCGCAACTCCGCCAAAGGCGTGGATACTTCCGGCAAGGACCTCGTGCGGGCCTGCTTTCTGAGCTACGACCCCGGTGCGCTCATCGCTACCCGGAATAATCTTTCGCCGGAAAATAATCTGCTACAAAACCAGTAATTCATAACTCATAATTTATAACAGATAATTTATAACAGATAATTTATAGTGCATAATTCGTAACTCATAACAGGTAACTCATAACACATAATTCGTAACTCATAACAGATAACTCATAGCACATAATTCATAACTCATAACAGATAACTCATAGCACATAATTCATAACAGATAACTCATAATTTATAACCCCATGACCAATATCCTATCCGATTTGCGCCGCCTCACGGAAGCGGTTCACGCAGCGGGCGCCGACATCGCGCCCACCTACAGAGAGTATGTACAACTGGCATTCGCCATAGCCACCGACTGCGGCGAAGCCGGACGCAGCGACTTCCTGATGCTGTGCAGCCTCTCTGCCAAATACGATGTGCACGCGGCAAACAAGCTCTTCAGCAACGCCCTGAAAACAAACAACAACAGCGTCCACATAGGCACCGCCTTCCACCTTGCCGAACTGTGCAACGTGCGCCCCCGCCCCGCAGAGAAGCCGCGGCAGGACGCTCCCGCGGGTACACTTGGTACGCCGGGTGCACCGCATCCCGCCGCCTCACACACGCATGCGCACGGTTATTATAATAGAGCGGAGATGCCTGCGGAAGAATTTCCGGAAGCGCCCGCTGCCAGTCTTCCCGCCGAAGCAGCCGATGCCGGAACAGCAAACTCCGGAACAACCTACCCCGGGACAACCTACCCCGAAGCAGCCGACCCCGAAGCAGCCGACGAGGAGACCTGCCGGGGCAGCGAACCCCTCACCCCGCTGCCCTGCTTCGACAACCGGACGCTCTGGCCCGCACCGCTGAACGAAATTACCGCCCACGGCACCACCCGCGCCCAACAGGACATCATGCTGCTGGGCGCCGTCACCGTGCTGGGCGCCAGCATGAACAGCCACGTGCGCTGCGCCTACGGCGGCAAGATGATATCGCCCAGCCTGCAAACGTTCATCGTGGCCCTGCCTGCAAACGTTCATCGTGGCCCTGTCTGCCTCGGGCAAGGGCGTGCTCTCCCTCGTCCGCCTGCTGGTGGAGCCTATCCACGACGAGATACGCCTGCACACGGCAGAAGCCATGAAGCAGTACCGCAAGGAGAAGGGCGCCTACGACTCGCTGGGCAAGGAGCGCTCGCAGGCCACCCCGCCCGCACTGCCGCCCGACCGCATGTTCCTCATCTCGGGCAACAACACCGGCACGGGCATCCTGCAGAATATCATGGACTCCGAAGGCATCGGCCTGATATGCGAAAGCGAAGCCGACACCATCTCCACCGCCATCGGCTCGGAACACGGCCACTGGAGCGACACCATGCGCAAGGCCTTCGACCACGACCGCCTCTCCTACAACCGCCGCACCGACCGCGAGTACCGCGAAGTGAAGCGCAGCTACCTCTCCGTCCTGCTCTCGGGCACTCCCGCCCAGGTGAAACCGCTCATCCCCACCGCCGAAAACGGCCTGTTCTCGCGCCAGCTCTTCTACTACATGCCCGCCATCCACAAGTGGCAGAACCAGTTCGACCGGCAGGATACCGACCTCGAAACCGTATTCACCGGCCTGGGCATGCAGTGGCGCGAGCAACTGAAACGCATCACCGCCGGCGGCCTCTTCACCCTGCGCCTCACCCCCGAACAGAAGGAGCTGTTCAACAACCTCTTCGCCAACCTCTTCATCCGCTCCCACCTTGCCAACGGCAGCGAAATGGCGAGCAGCGTAGCCCGCCTTGCCATCAACATCTGCCGCATCATGCAGGTAGTGGCCATGCTCCGCGTACTCGAATCGGACGACATAGCCCGCTCGCCCCACCTCACCCCCGACAAGGACATCTCCGGCGACAACCTCAAGGACGGCATCATCACCCGCTGGGACATGACCATCCTCCCCTCCGACTTCAACTCCGTACTGGAGCTTACCGAAAGCCTCTACCGCCACGCCACGCACATCCTCTCCTTCCTGCCCGGAACCGAAATCAGCCGCCGGAGCAACGCCGACCGCGACGCCCTGCTGCAAAGCATGGAAAGGGAGTTTACCCGCTCCGCCTTCCTGCTGCAGGCCGAAGCAACGGGCATTAAACCCGGAACGGCATCCACATGGCTCAAACGCCTGGTGAAGCATGGGATGATAGAGAGCGTGGACGGAAAGGGGACGTACCGGAAACCTCTCCCAAATGGGGTGTGACAGGTTTTTTGTCTGTGGTTGTTTTGACATGTTTTCTGTATATATACTATACGTGCGTGTGTGCGAAGCCGGCGGCGGGGGTGATTGTTGTGTACCAATTGTGACACTTGGAACGGAGGGGAGGTAGAGGCAGAAGAATAAAAGAATAAAAGAATAAAAGAACAAAAGGAAAAGGGCAAAAGGACTCCGGGAAAAATGTTCGTGAACTTCTTCCTGATGTTTGGAAGTTGGAGAAGTCTAATACGAATACAATTGGAGTTTAAATATTTATGTTGAAGAAACAAGGAGGGTGTGCCAAAACTAACATTCGCTTGCTATTTGTTTCTTTTTAGGCACGGATTACACGGAAAACACAGATTTTCTTTGTTCTTTTTTCCGTGAAATCCGCGAAATCCGTGCCTAAAAGAAATCATCAAATGTATTTTGACACACTCTCTTTTCTATTTATGAAAAAGACAATGTGTACTTTATCGGATGCTTACGATAAAAGAACAGAAGAATGGAAAAGGGAGGTGTTTCGGATAAGAGGGTCTTTGGGGCAAGAAAGGATTCCGGACAAGAAAGGATTCCGGGCAAGAAAGGACTTCAGTCAAGAAGGATGGAAAGTAAGGTGGTGTTGCCGGAAACGGCCGGTAACATTACTGAAGATAAAAAAGAATGAAAGATTACTTCATGTTTTCCCGGGGGCTACTCCGGCAGCGTAGCGTAGAACTTTAGCGTTGCAGAGTAGAACTTTGGCGGCGTAAAGTAGAACTTTAGCAACGTGGAGTAGCCCTTTGGCAACGCAAAGCATCCTTGAGTGGACAGAGGAGGATTCAGGCTATGAAAAGCGTTTTTTTCTGTTGTAGATGCGGGTGGTATGTGTCGGACTGCCGGAGGGAGGTCAGTTCTCGCCCGGTTCTCCCAGCGCCCCGACAATCAGCCCTACCTGTGCGGGCGTGTATGTCCTCGATTTTGGCGAAAGTCCTGAGGCAAGCAGTTCTTCCCGCAGGTTCGGATAGAGGTCTATCCATTGGTTCAGTTTACGGAAAGCCGCTTGCGGGCACAACTCCGGACAGTAAAGCTGTGCAAGTTCCGTGCGTCCGAATGTGCGTATCTTAAAATTCGTCATAATCCCTGATTCTTTGGTTCTTACAGAGCAAAGATACGGAAATATCTCCACACTTCCGCATCTATATCCGTATATAACAACCTACAACAGACCATAACGTACCGAAAGTGACAAACCCTCTTCCCGCGCATCGTATCTTCGTAACGTGATCACAAAGAGAGTTGAAAACAAGAATTAAAAACCCAAAAACTTAAAGATTATGATTCGTTACAAGAAGTATCAAATGACCGGTGAAAACCACCCCCTGAAAGGCTTATGGTATGCCCGTCCCCTGATTGAGGACACGTTCGACACCGAGAAGCTCGCCAAGCACATGTCAAACCACAACACGCCCTACTCTGCCGGCTTAATCAAAGGCGTGCTTACCGACATGATAGCCTGCACCAAAGAGCTTATCCTGGACGGGAAGAACGTGAAACTGGACGACCTCGCCATTTTCTCCGTCGGCATCGTCAGCCGTAAAGGCGCTGCCTCTGCCGACGCCTTCACCCTGGCGGACAACGTAAAGGGCCTGAAGCTCCGCGCCCGCGCCACGGGTGAGCTGAGCAATGCCCAAATCAACCTGGAAGGCCAGCTGAAAGAAGCGTCCAAGTACAGCCCGGACAACAGCGGCGCGGGTGGCAGCACCCCCGGCGGCAACGGCGAAGAGGAGAATCCGTTAGGATAACAGAAGCAACAGATTATCAACATTAACACCTGAAGAACATGAGCACAAAATCAAAATCCGTATGGGGCATTGTCCTCAAAACCATCGTAGCAGTAGCCACTGCCCTGGCAGGGGTATTCGGTTTCAGTTCCTGCATAGGCCGATGAGAATCATCACGCTTGCCATCATTCACTGCTCGGCCACGCCCCAGGGCGTGCGCCTGAGCTTTGACGACTGCCGCCGCGAGCACATCCGCCGCGGCTTCTGCGACATCGGCTACCACTTCTACATCACACGCAACGGAGAGATTCACCGCGGCCGCCCGCTGGAGAAAATCGGCGCCCATTGCCAAAACCACAACCGGCACTCCATAGGCATCTGCTACGAAGGCGGCCTGGACATCCGCGGCACACCCGCCGACACCCGCACACCGGCACAGCAGGCATCGTTAGTGGCAC
>NZ_JBCODG010000049.1:0-34574 GCF_040928965.1 Bacteroides sp. 2201st1_D9_2201SCRN_220225
GGGCTGGCTTATGCCAAAGACCGCAAACAGTTCGGTAAAGCCATCATCGAGTTCCCCGCCGTATACGATATGCTGGCCATCATGAAAGCCAAACTGGATGCCGGCCGTGCCCTGCTGTACCAGACTTCACGCTACGTAGACATCTACAAGGCACTGGACGACATCGCCCGCGAACGCAAACTGACTCCGGAAGAACGTCAGGAACAGAAGAAATATGCCAAACTGGCCGATTCCTTCACACCGCTGGCAAAAGGTATGAACTCCGAATACGCCAACCAGAATGCTTACGACAGTATCCAGATTCACGGCGGTTCCGGCTTCATGCTGGAATATGCCTGTCAGCGCATTTATCGCGATGCACGTATCACCAGCATCTACGAAGGTACTACACAGTTGCAGACGGTAGCCGCCATCCGCTACGTCACCAACGGTTCTTATGCCGCCACCCTGCGCGACTATGAGCTGATTCCGTGCAGCGAAGAAATGCAACCGCTGTTGGACCGCGTAAAAGAAATGACGAATAAGTTCGAAGCCTGCACCAATGCCGTTAAGGAAAGCGGCAATCAGGAATTGCTGGACTTCGTGGCTCGCCGTCTTTACGAAATGGCTGCCGTGTGCGTAATGTCTCACTTGCTGATTCAGGATGCGACAACAGCTCCCGAAATGTTTGCCAAGTCGGCGTTGGTGTACGTAAACTATGCCGAGTCTGAAATAGAGAAGCATTTCAACTTCATCCGCAAGTTCAAGGCTGAAGAGTTGGAAAGCTATCGCAAGTAAAGACGTATAGATAGAAAATGCAGCGGACACCGGAACTTTATCAGTTCCGGTGTCCGTTTGCTTTTTATACACCCTAACTCTGTATCCAAAACAAGATTCTTCAACCATTAATCAAATGAAGCCGGATATAGAAATCGCAAATATTAACTAAAAAAAAAGTTACTTTTCACTCAATATACAATTATTATTTATATCTTTATTCCTTTCAAGGATTTTCTTTGAAAATGAATCTAAAACACAACCAAACGTATGCAGCAAAGACACGAAAACAGAAAGACTTACTTTCAGGAACTGGCAACGACCAGTGAACTTCATTTCCTTCCCTACATTCACCGATTCACTTCTGTCACTCCCCAAAGCCGGATTCTTGAAATCGGTTGTGGCGAAGGTGGCAATCTGGTACCCTTTGCCCGCATCGGCTGCCGGGTTACAGGCATTGATTTATCCGAAAACCGCATCCGGCAAGCCCGCCAGTTCTTCCAGGAAGAAAGACTGCCCGCCACTTTCATAGCCTCGGATATTTTTCAAATCATACAATTGGAAGAAGCATTCGACATCATACTGATTCACGATGTTATAGAGCATATCTCCGAAAAATACCGCCTTTTAGAACATATCAAACGCTTCCTCACTCCCGGTGGACTACTCTTTATCAGCTTCCCTCCCTGGCAAATGCCTTTTGGAGGGCATCAGCAGATTTGCCGGAACAAATATGTTTCACGCCTGCCTTTCATTCATTTATTGCCCGCAGGCATCTACAGCAGTTTATTACACCACTTTGGCGAAAGCCAGGCACGCATCGATGAACTTCTCGACATACGGAAATGCCGGACAAGTATCGAACTATTCGAAAAACTTCTCTGCACTTCCCACTATCAGATTTTTCACAAACAATTCTGGTTTATCAATCCGCATTACGAACAAAAATTTCACCTTAAACCGCGTAAATTGCTACGTCTCATCGGTTCGATACCGCATCTGCGCAATTTTTTCTGTACCTCATGCTTTTATCTGATACAATCATGAGGAACCGTATCCATGAACTGGACTATCTGAAATGCCTGTTTATCATACTCATGATCATCTTTCACCTGAGCCATATAGGAAGTAAGTATCCGTATGCCAAAAGTATCGTATATACTTTCCATATGCCCGCCTTCCTGTTGATTTCGGGTTATCTGATTAACGTGCATAAAAAGCCGGAAATTTTTCTGAAAGCGATGGCATGGATATTCATTCCATACACCATTATGGAAATCAGTTATGCCTGCATGTCTATGCTATTTCCCGTTTGGGACGGGATAAAAGAAATCAGTGCCTCAGTTCTGCTCGGCAAAGTATTGCTTGATCCTATTGGGCCTTACTGGTATCTGCACACATTCATATTATGTGGCACCACCTATTATTTCGTGCATACTTATCTCAGTTCGACTCCATTTATCCGCCTACTGGTAACAAGCAGTCTCCTTTTACTTTTCTCTTACATCTTTCATTTGCTGACATTTGCCAATGCTTTCTATTTCATGGCAGGCACTGCTATCCATCTGGGAAAACGTCCGTTCCTATCTTGTTTCCCCGCTTCTTTTCTTGCCATTATCCCTCTGGTTTTTCTGTGCAGCCAGCCGGAGAATCTGAACAGAGGCACTTTAGGAGGCATATTAATTACCGGATTGGTCATCAGCCTTTCGCTGTACATCTACAAACATCTTCCCCATACTGTGAAGCAAGCTTCACTGTTCATCGGAAAGAACACATTGCCTATTCTTCTTTTCTCCCCCGTCTTTACCGCACTGTCCAAACTCTTTCTGCCTTTTTTTTCGTTCGACCCGACAGGGATATGCTTTCTCTGTACCGCCACAGTCATCACTCTGTACGGTAGCATTTTCATCGCATTCTGTTTGGATAAAGCATGCCTTTCTCCTTTCTTCTTCGGAAAAAAGATACTCATATAGAAAATCGGCATTTCAATAGAACTAAGCTCATTACCGATCGGAAAGGAGGGAAACAGAAGAGTTAACTAATCCACAACAGATATCATCTGAACAGACTCAACTGACTGCGCAACTCATGAATTTGCGCGCCAACTTACAGAACGCCTTCTTAATGTCATCCTGAGATGCCATTTTGTATTCTCCAAAGACTTGATAATAATCAATGTAAGCCATAGTTTATAAGTTTTGTATTATAATAAATCTCTGCTTTTATACGGTACATAAAATTGTGCTATTCATTTTTTAGATGTAACTTTTGTACTATGCTTTTAGTTATCAAGAGTTTTTTTGATTTTGAAGTAAAAAAATATCATTATTCTTGCACCAATATAAAGAGAAATTCCATACAAAAACGATGCTAAAGCAGAATGATTGCCATGCCAAACATTTTTGTCCAATATCACCCATGTAACGCCAAATAGTATGCCTTCAACGCAGTACACACATATTTTCTGAATCATTCTTTTGTTTTTCATAATTATATATTGCTTATAATACCACGTAAAAGATATTTTATCAGGCTAATATATATTATTTTTTGAACAAACTAAACATACTACTATTATAATTTGATATTTTTCCGACAAAAACAAGTAAAATCCTTATATGTAAAGATCATACAAAGGATTCTGAGAACAACCGAAAATGCCGTCCAAATGCAAATATATGCTGGAATATACACTTGCTGTTTAGCAGTAATTATCCAACATAACATACAACTTGATAAATGTACGCGAGTGTTTACATGATAATAAATCTTCAGGCACAAACTATACGGATTTCATGTTTTTTATAAACAGAAATAATGAAATCCGTATAATCTATGCCTGAAAGAAAATACTAAATCATCTTGACACATCCTCAAACAGCCTCAACCTGCTATGTAAAGAATAAATCTCCTGCTGCATACTTTCCATACGCTCCAGCAAATGATGAATGGCATCAATGCCTTCAATGTTGATGGACAGGTCGTAATACATACGGCTGTAACGTTCCACATCCGGCAACTGGGCAAACTGCAAACAGCGCTCCCCGCCTTCCGTCCGGATATCTATCAGACCGATTTCCTGTAACATCTCAATGAAAGAGGGCTCTATGTGACACTTGTCGCAATACTCACTGACTATAATTAACTCGTTCTGCATAACTCGTTCTCCTTTTTAGTTCATACTTTGAATTTTACGGAACATTTCTTTCTGCTGTTCCGTCAGATTCACCGGCAACTTTACGGAATAAGTCACAATCAAGTCACCGGACTGGCCTTCTTTCTTATATACCGGAAAACCCTTCCCTTTCAGACGGACTTTCGTACCGTTCTGCGTTTCGGGTTTTACTTTCAGTTTCACCTGACCTTCCAATGTATCCACCAACTTCTCGCCACCCAGCAACGCCGTATAGAGGTCGATGTCCACATCTACATACAAATCATCGCCCAAGCGTTTGAAGACGGGATCTTCCGCTATCACGAAAGTAATGTACAGGTCGCCCGCAGGCCCGCCGTTGATGCCCTCGCCGCCATAGCCTTTCAGTTTAATGACCTGACCGTTCGCCACACCGGCGGGAATGGTGATGCGGACATTCTTGCCGTTCACCGTCAATATCTGCTTATGAGTCCGGGCGGCATCCCGAAGCGACAGGTTCAAATCGGCATGGAAGTCCTGTCCGCGAAAACCTGCATTCGCTCCGCCACCACCGCGTGTACGGTGTCCGAACATCTGTTCAAAGAAATCGGAGAAGCCGTCTGCACCGCTTCCGGAAAACTCCTGCCCATCGGAAGAGTACCAGTATGTACCGCCCCCATCCGTACCGAAACCGGCACCACCCTGACCACCGAAGCCCGCACCGCCGAAGCCGCCGAAGCCTCCTGCACCGGCCTGTTGCCGTGCCCGCTTCTGAGCCTCAAATTCATCGGCATGCTTCCAGTGTTCGCCATATTCATCATACTTCTTTCTTTTCTCAGGATCACTAAGCACCTCATTGGCCTCGTTGATAGCCTGAAACTTGTCTTTGGCAGTAGCGTCATTCGGATTCAGGTCGGGATGATATTTGCGCGCCAACTTACGGAACGCCTTCTTGATGTCATCCTGAGATGCCGTTTTGTCTACTCCAAGGACTTGATAATAATCAATGTAAGCCATAGTTTATAAGTTTTGTATTCTAAAATGGATAGAACAAATAACACACCAACATTGTTTTTAAGAAATTAAAATGCGTAAACGAAAGCTAAAAAGATATTCAATATCACATAAACATATGATAAGCAAGAGTTTATTGCCAAAACTACTAATACCATACTTTTTGCATCATTCTAAAATATTGTAAATGACAAATAATATCATCTAATAATTTACACCAAATCTTCCTAAAATTGATAGAAACCGCTTTATTTGCATTTAGGTAAAACCTTTTGTTACATAGTACCCCCACAACCTTAAATGAAAAGCATTTTATGAAACGTTATTATCGGCTCTTAACACTGATTTTTGCATTTGCCGCACTCCCGTGTAAGGCGGACGAATGGATTAGAATCAACCAACTGGGCTATCTGCCACAATCCATTAAAGTAGCGGTATTCATGAGCGAAACAAAAACCGACGTACAAGAATACGCACTGGTCGATGCTTTTACCGGAAAAACGGTACGCACTTTTACTTCGCCCAAAGCCACCGGCCAATCAGGCAGCATGAGCAGTACTTACCGGTTGGATTTCAGTAATTTTCAAGAACCGGGCACATATTACCTGAAAGCGGGAAAAGCTGTTTCTCCACGCTTCCCTATCAATGCGCAGGTATATAACGGCACAGCCGACTTCCTGCTGAACTACATGCGCCAGCAACGTTGCGGTTACAACCCTTTCTTGAAAGACAGCTGCCACGTACACGACGGCTACATAGCGTACCACCCCACAAAAACCGGGCAACACATCGATGTGCGCGGCGGCTGGCACGATGCTACCGACTACCTGCAATATACCACGACTTCCGCCAATGCCATATACCAAATGATGTTTGCCTACCAGGAAAACCCCGAGGCATTCGGCGATGCCTACAATGCAGCCGGACTGCCGGAAGCAAACGGCATTCCCGATATAGTAGACGAAATAAAATGGGGACTGGACTGGCTGAACCGCATGAATCCCGCTCCGGGCGAACTGTACAACCAAATTGCCGACGACCGCGACCACGCCGGCATGCGCCTGCCCAATAAAGATGAGGTGGATTATGGCTACGGACCGGGCAAAGGACGCCCCGTTTACTTTTGCAGCGGAGAGCCGCAAGTGCGCGGAAAATTCACCAATGCCACCACCGGCGTAGCAAGTACAGCCGGCAAGTTTGCCGCTTGTTTTGCACTGGGAGCCAGGATACTGAAAGAGTTTTACCCCGAATTTGCCGCTGAAATCGGTGAAAAAGCCGATGCCGCCTATCAGGAAGGTGTAAAGAAGCCGGGAACATGCCAGACCGCCTCCGTAAAATCACCCTACATCTATGAAGAAGACAACTGGACGGACGATATGGAGCTCGGAGCCATGGAGCTATACCACGCTACCGGCAAGCCGGAATACCTGTCGCAAGCCCTCGAATACGGACGCCGCGAACCCATCACTCCGTGGATGGGTGCCGACAGCGCCCGCCATTACCAATGGTATCCGTTCATGAACATGGGACACTACCACCTGGCCACTGTAAACAACCCGCGCATCAGTAAAGAGTTTATCCGCAACATGCGCACCGGTATTGAGCGCACATACGAGAAAGCAGTCGAAAGTCCTTTCCTGCACGGTATTCCCTACATCTGGTGTTCCAACAACCTGACTACTGCCATGTTGACGCAATGCCGTCTCTACCGCGAGACAACCGGCGATGAGACTTATGCCGAAATGGAAGCCTCCCTCCGCGACTGGCTGTTCGGCTGCAATCCGTGGGGAACGAGCATGATTGTGGAACTGCCGCTTTACGGCGATTATCCTTCGCAACCCCACTCCTCCCTGCTCAATGCAGGCGTAGGCAATACGACAGGCGGACTGGTGGACGGCCCCGTATACCGCAGCATATTCGAGGGGCTGCGAGGGGTAAACATGACCGGCATTCCCGGTACGCCCGGACAGGATTACGAACGCTTTCAACCGGAGCTGATGGTATACCACGATGCACTCCACGACTATTCCACCAATGAACCGACTATGGACGGAACCGCCTGCCTCACCTATTATCTCTCTGCCATGCAGAAAGAAGGCATGAAACAGGCAGGTGCATCGGCAGACAAAAATGTATACGTCAATGGCGGTATCGTGCGTACCGACCCGTCTAAAAAACAAATCAGCCTCGTATTCACAGCAGCCGATAAGGCTGACGGCGCGGATGCCATTATCAGCACCCTGAAAAGGCACGGTATCAAAGGAAGCTTCTTCTTTACCGGCGAATTTTACGAGCTTTACCCCGAAATAGTAAAACGGCTGCTCGACGAAGGACATCTGGTAGGCAGCCATAGCTACGGACATCTGCTCTATATGCCGTGGGAGAACCGCGATTCCTTATTGGTTACCCGCGAGGAATTTGAAAAGGATATGCTGAAAAGCTACGAAACCATGCGCAAGGCCGGTATTGAATATAAAGACGCCCCGATATACATTCCGCCCTATGAATATTATAACAAGGAGATAGCCGCCTGGGCAAAAAATATGGGAATACAAGTCGTCAACTATACTCCCGGAACCATGAGCAATGCAGATTATACCACCCCCGATATGGGACAGAAATACCGGAGCAGCAAGTTCATCTACAACAAAATCATGGAAGTAGAGAAGAAAGAGGGCCTGAACGGACATTTGATGCTGATACACTTCGGAACAGACAACCGCCGTACGGATAAATTTTACAACAGCTATTTGGATAAATTGATAAAAACATTGAAACGTAAAGGTTATACCTTTACCCCCATACTCGAAGCAATAGGTATTAAGACAAATTCAGCATTATAAAGAAGGTTAGTTAAAAGGTTATCAATCAAAGGTATTTTAAGGTAAAGTAAATCTGTTTGTTTTCAGTAAGCCTTTCCCTCACCCCCTAAAAAGAGGGAAAGGTCTAAATCAAGCCCCTTGCCTGTGAAGGTTCGGGGGCTTTTTTATATGGCAAAACATGAATACCGCTTAATGACAATAACGTCTAATGGCGTGTAGCAGTTCTTCTATATCCTGTTCCGTAGTGTCAAAAGAGGTAACGAAACGTATCTCATTCTCTTCTTCATTCCAGAAGTAGAAGAAGTAGTCTTTCAACAAGTTGTCAATTACCGGACGGGACATTGTCAGGAACAGTTGGTTACTTTCCACTTTCTGCGTAAAACGTACTCCGGGCAACTCTTTCAATCCGGCATATAAAAGCTGCGCCATACGATTGGCGTGTGAAGCGTTCTTCAACCAAAGGTCGTCCGTGAGATAAGCAGTAAACTGACAGGACAGGTAACGGAGTTTCGATGCGAGCTGCGCCGACTGCTTGCGTACAAAACAAGCCTCTTTCTTTAAAGCCGGATTAAAGATAATTACACTTTCGCCAAGCATCAACCCGTTTTTCGTACCGCCAAAACTAAGAATATCAATGCCGCAATCTACCGTCAACTGCCTGAAGCTAAGGTTAAGGGCCGCACAGGCATTTGCCAGACGGGCGCCGTCCATATGGACGTACATGCCGTGCCGGTGTGCCAGTTCCGTCAACGCACGGATTTCATCGGGCCGGTAGACAGTGCCCAGCTCCGTACATTGCGAGATATAAAAAGCTCCCGGCTGGGAATGATGCTGCTCGCCGAAATGACAAAGATAAGGACGTACCAACTCAGGAGTCAGCTTTCCGTCCGGCGTAGCAACCGGACGAATCTGACAGCCTGTCATGCGGGCAGGAGCGCCGCATTCATCTACATAAATATGCGCAGTTTCCGCACATATTACCGAATTATAAGGACGCGTGCATAACTGTAAGGCAACAGCATTGCTGCCGGTTCCATTGAATACAAACAACGGTTCGCAATCCGGAGTAAAAGCTTCCCTGATTTTGCGGACAGCCTCTTCCGTCCATACATCATCACCATATCCCACTGCATGATCCCGGTTGGCCCTATTCAGCGCTTCCATTACCAAAGGATGTACCCCCGAATTATTATCTGAAGCAAAACTTCTCATGGTCTTTTCTATTTTATTATCGAAATGAATATGCAAAGGAAACAATATTATCCAACATAAAAAAACCGCGACGCCTTTATGCAAGACATCGCGGTCAATTTATATGATTAAGAAATCAAGGGAAAACGATATTACATCATTCCGCCCATACCGCCCATTCCGGGAGCACCCATCGGCATTTCGGGCTTATCTTCTTTCTTCTCGACAATCACACATTCGGTAGTAAGGAACATACCTGCGATAGAAGCGGCATTTTCCAGAGCCACACGAGTAACCTTTGCAGGGTCTACCACACCGGCAGCGTGCAGGTTTTCGTAAACATCGGTACGTGCATTGTAACCGAAGTCGGCTTTGCCTTCACGAACTTTCTGTACCACAACAGCACCTTCCTTACCGGCGTTGGCTACAATCTGGCGCAAAGGCTCTTCGATGGCACGTTTGATGATGTCGATACCGGTAGTTTCGTCGGCATTGTCACCCTTCAAACCTTCCAATGCTTCGAGCGCACGGATGTAAGCCACACCGCCACCTGCTACGATACCTTCTTCGATAGCGGCACGAGTAGCGCGGAGAGCATCGTCTACACGGTCTTTCTTCTCTTTCATTTCCACTTCGGAAGCAGCACCTACGTAGAGAACAGCCACACCGCCTGACAACTTGGCAAGACGTTCCTGCAATTTCTCCTTGTCATAGTCGGACTTGGTAGAAGCAATCTGAGCCTTGATTTGTTCGCAACGCTCCTTGATATTTTCTTTTGCACCGGCACCGTTCACGATGGTCGTATTGTCTTTAGAAACAGTTACCTTGTCGGCAGTACCCAACATTTCGATAGTAGCCTGTTCCAGTTTCAAGCCTTTTTCTTCGCTGATTACAACACCGCCTGTCAATACGGCAATGTCTTCCAGCATTTCCTTGCGGCGGTCGCCGAAGCCCGGAGCTTTCACAGCACATATCTTCAACTGAGAACGCAGACGGTTTACAACCAAGGTAGTCAGAGCCTCGCTATCCACATCTTCTGCAATTACCAACAGAGGACGGCCAGTCTGTACAGCCGGTTCGAGGATAGGCAGGAAATCTTTCAGGTTGGAAATCTTCTTATCGTAAATCAGGATGTACGGTTTCTCCATTTCGCATTCCATCTTTTCAGTGTTGGTAACGAAATAAGCAGAAAGATAACCGCGGTCGAACTGCATGCCTTCTACTACACCGATAGTGGTATCCGTACCCTTAGCCTCTTCGATAGTGATAACACCGTCTTTGGAAACCTTACGCATAGCGTCTGCAATCAGCTTACCGATAACCGGGTCGTTGTTGGCAGATACCGTACCTACCTGTTCAATCTTATCATAGTTGTCACCTACCATCTCGGCCTGGCTCTTGATAGACTCAACCACTTTGGCAACAGCCTTGTCGATACCGCGTTTGATATCCATCGGGCTTGCACCGGCAGTTACGTTCTTCAAGCCTTCGGCTACGATAGCCTGAGCCAATACGGTAGCGGTAGTTGTACCGTCACCAGCATCGTCACCAGTCTTGGAAGCAACTTCCTTAACCAGTTGTGCACCGGTATTCTGGTAAGCATCGGCCAGTTCCACTTCTTTAGCTACTGTTACACCGTCCTTTGTGATGTGGGGAGCGCCGAATTTCTTTTCGATGATTACGTTACGTCCTTTCGGGCCGAGCGTTACTTTTACTGCATTTGCCAGTGTATCGATACCTTTCTTCAGTTGGTCGCGGGCATCGATATTGAATAATATTTCTTTTGCCATAATGTTTTTACTATTTATCAGGTTTACTATTTATAAATTGATTATCCCAAAACAGCGAGTACGTCGCTTTGACGCATGATGAGGTACTTGGTTCCTTCCACTTCCAGTTCCGTACCGGCATATTTGCCATACAGTACCGTATCACCAACCTTCAACACCATTTCTTCGTCCTTAGTTCCGTTGCCTACTGCGATAACTTCACCTTTCAAAGGTTTTTCTTTTGCTGTATCAGGAATAATGATACCGCCGATTGTCTTTTCTTCTGCAGGTGCAGGGAGTATCAGCACTCTGTCTGCTAATGGTTTAATGTTCATAGTTTCTTTTGTTTTATATGTTATACAATTTATTATAATGGTAATGTTGCTTTATACAAACGATAAAGAACTTACGAAAACCGTGCCAAAAGGCAAAGCTGTTCGTTTGGCAGATAAATGCTGACAAAATGGCAAAGGTGACCGGCTATAAAACAAGAACTCCTCACCAGCAACCGTCCGGCAAGGAGTTCTTTACTATAATATCTGTTCTGTCCGTTACCCGCAATGGAAATACTTCTCAACCAGTTTCAGCATCTCTTCCGGACTATCCTGCACTTCGCTACGCAAAGTCCTATCTTCATAAGCACGCAACTTACTGATAATTCCGTCAATCATGGCAGGACTGAAGACATTGTATTTCTCGAAAGCGGCACGCTGTTTTTCCAAACAATCGGCAGAAGCGACACAACTGTCGGGCAACTGAGCCAGTTGTTTCAATTTGTCTTCGTTTTCTTTCTTGTGGATATTCACGTTCACATAAGTCTTATCCGCAATTTCCAAAGCATCCGGCATCTCAAAACCGCAGCGGCAAGCTACAGCCAGTCCTGCAATCAGTTGGTACAAATCGGCTGAACCATCCGGTGAACGCATCTCTACCGTCTGCTTTTGAGTGGTGTCGTAATTGCTCGGCGCTTCCAGAGGATTGGCAATCATGCACATATCGGTCTTTGCCGACCATCCTAACGGCACACGTACCAATACGGAACGGTTGCGGTCGCCCCAGCAGATATTGGTAGGCGCTTCCTGATGAGGAACAAGGCGGAAATAAGAAGTAGGATTCGTATTGCCGAATGCGGTAATGGAAGGAGCCAGCTCCATCATTCCCGCAATCGCCTTGCGGGCCGTTTCGGAAAGTACGCCGTCTTTCAGCATCTGATTCTTTCCGTCCTTCATGATGCGCATGTGAATATGCAATCCGGAACCGGCCTTTCCTGCCGTTATTTTCGGAGCGAAAGTGATGTCGTATCCATACTGGTAAGCAAGGTTACGGATAATCCATTTGGCAATCATCAACTGGTCGGCTGCCTGCTCGGCACGTACCGGCAGAAATTCGATTTCGTTCTGCTCGTATATCTTGCCGTCAAGGGTGAAGTTACCCACTTCGGAATGCCCGTACTTAATTTGTCCGCCGGCTTGTGCGATGTACGCCATACACTCGGTACGGAATTCATTGAACTTGGCATACGGAGCAGACTCGTGATAACCACGCTGGTCGGTAGCCGGGAACATGCCGCTGTCTTCCGAAATGACGTAATACTCCAATTCGCCCATGGCCTGAAACTCCATACCGGTTACTTCCGTAAATGCCCGGCACGCCTTGCGCAGAGTGTGTTCGGGAGAACTTTCCAGCGGTTCGCCGTCTTTATTGAAGAAAGAGCAGAGCATGGAAAGCGTAGGCTGCTCGGCAAACGGATCTATAAAAGCCGTACAGAAGCGGGGTATTACATATAAATCGCTGCTGCCCGCTTCAATGAAAGGAAACAGGCTGGAACCGTCCACACGCTCCCCGCACGTAAGTATCGCATCGAGATATGCGGCATCGTTAATGACAAAGTTCAAAGTTTTCAACCGCCCGTCGGCAGCAGGATACATGAAGTTCACCATAGTGATTCCATTCTCCTTTATATAAGAAACGATGTCGGCTTTTGTAAATTCGGAAGCCGGTTTTTGAAGCTTGGCCACCAACGGATTGGCATGCATTGAGAAATCTTGTTCCATGATTCTGGTTGTTTTTAGTTGATGATATGGTTAACAAAACATGTCCGTATTAAAAGTTTGGAACACGGACTCACAAATATACAAAAAGACAGCCAATTGCAATAAACCGACTGTCTTTATTTATTCCCGATATGAATAAATATTGCAAAAAACGGATAGAACCCGACTTTCTGTTCCCTGCCTACAGAATGTCATTCCAATAAATTCTCTATGGAATAGTTTTCCCAAAAAGTCCGGGTAGAGTTCACCAGCGAGCTGCCCATATAAAGCAAAAACAACACCGCTATGACAATCATCAGGAAACTGACCAGCGCATTATGCTTTTCTTGTTTAAATTGAACGGAAACCATACAAACCTCCTCTTTTATTGTCACTGCAAAGGTAAGAGCCGAATATTACATTCCTGCAACACCTGCGTAACAAATATACGAAAAAAGGAGCACAAACAGGCTCCTTTTTAATAGTATTTCAGTTTTTATTAACTCAGTTCGCTAACCAGCTCTTCGGGGGTAATCAATTTCTGCTCTCCCGTCTCCATATTCTTCAAGGTTACCTTGCCCTCATTCATCTCGTTTTCTCCCACCAAAGCAACAAACGGAATCATCTTGGAGTTGGCATAACCCATCTGCTTCTTCATCTTGCTGGAATCGGGAAAGATTTCAGCACGGATACCTGCCGCACGTACCTGAGTAAGCACATTCATAGAGAAGGCGGCTTCTTTCTCACCAAAATTGATAAACAGAAGCTGCGTACCGTTCACCGCTTCTTTCGGATAAAGTTCAAGCTGGTTCAGCACATCGAATATGCGGTCTGCACCAAACGAAATGCCTACTCCCGAAACACCTGCCATGCCGAATACACCGGTCAAGTTGTCATAACGACCACCACCGGTAATGCTGCCAATCTGCACATCCAGTGCCTTTACTTCAAAAATAGCACCCGTATAATAGTTCAAGCCGCGAGCCAGCGTCAGGTCAAGCTCGATTTCGTTCTTCAAACCAAGCGCGGAAAGCGTATTCAAGATAAACTCACTCTCTTCCACACCCTTCAAGCCCTCTTCGCTGGCAGAAAGCACCTGCTTCAGTGTAGCGAGTTTCTCTTCGTTACTACCGCTCAACAAAATGATAGGCTGCAACTTGGCAACAGCCTCATCACTGATACCCTTCTCTTTCAGTTCAGCGTTGACATTGTCCAGCCCTATCTTGTCCAGTTTGTCAATCGCTACGGTAATGTCCACTATCTTATCGGACTCACCGATAATCTCGGCAATGCCGCTCAATATCTTGCGGTTGTTGATTTTAATGCATACACGGATGCCGAAGCTCGTAAATACGGTATCGACTATCTGCATCAGTTCCACTTCATTCAGCAAGGAGTCGCTGCCCACCACATCGGCATCACATTGATAGAACTCACGATAACGCCCCTTCTGCGGACGGTCGGCACGCCACACCGGCTGAATCTGGTAACGCTTGAAAGGGAACGTGATTTCATCCCTGTGCATCACGACATAACGGGCAAAAGGCACGGTAAGGTCATAGCGCAGACCTTTCTCACAAAACTTGCTTGCGAGCTTCGCGGCATTACGGCTCAACAGTTCCTCGTCCGTCAGACCGGAAAAGTAATCACCCGAATTCTGTATCTTGAACAACAGTTTATCGCCTTCTTCACCATACTTCCCCATTAAGGTGGAAAGCATTTCCATGGAAGGAGTCTCTATCTGCTGGAAACCATAAAGATGATAAACATCACGAATCGTATTGAATATATAGTTACGCTTCGCCATTTCTACGGGCGAAAAGTCGCGGGTTCCTTTGGGAATACTTGGTTTTGCTGCCATAATCGTATCAATCATTTATAAAATCAGATGACAAAGTTACGGTATTTTATTGATTAAGAAAAAAAATGCTTTCTCCATTTAGCATGAAGAAAGCATTTTTCTATTTCTACGGAACAGAACGTTCTTATTCTCTGCGTCCCATGAATATCATTATGTAGTAAACAAGCGTTGCCAATGAACCGAGCGCAGCTACCACATACGTATAAGCCGCCGAACGAAGCGCGTCTTCCGCCTGTGTATGATTGCGGGCATTCGTAATGCCGGAACTGCTCAACCATACCAATGCACGCTTGCTCGCATTGATTTCCACCGGAAGGGTGATGAAGCTGAACAGCGTAGTCATGGCAAACAGGATGATACCTGCCAGCAGCAACTGCGGAAAAGTGTTCAGCATCAGGATACCGCCCAACAGTACCCACGTCATAATGTTGGAAGCGAACGAAACCACAGGCACCAGTTTGCTGCGCATCGTAAGCGGTGCATAGGCGCGTGCATGCTGCACGGCATGTCCGCACTCATGGGCGGCAACGGCTGCTGCCATAATGCTGTTGCTGTTATAAACGCTTTCGCTAAGGTTTACGGTCTTATTGGCAGGGTTGTAATGGTCTGTCAAGTGTCCCGGAGTATGTGTTACGGTTACATCGTAGATGCCGTTATCGTGCAGCATCTTCAAAGCCACATCGGCTCCCGTCATTCCGTTGCCGGTGGGGATTTTAGAATATTTCTTGAATTTACTCTGCAGGTTCATCTGTACCAGCCAACTGACCACAGCCACCCCGATAAAGATAATCCATTGCATGCCTATCATTCCTGTTCCCATAATTTTCTTCTTTTAATAATAAATAAATGAATAATGTGTTGTTTCTGTTTGTATAACAAATTGTCTGCCAAAAATAAAGGGAAACTGCGAGCTATCTCCCGGTTCTCCCTATCTTTTAGGAAGAATTAAAGATTTACCGACATAACGGTTACAGTTTTAGCAATTCACCGGCAGCAAGCTACTCTTCCAGGTGCAGTTCGATGACTTTGTCAATATCTGTCGGGACTTCGGAAAGATAAAGCATGACACCATCCCGGCATTTCTGTATTTTCAGCGGCCGGCGGTCGGTATAACCTACAGCCTTCTTCACGCGCTTTCCATCCAAAGGCAGGAAAAGCGCTTTATCCTGCAAATCCAGAATATGCACATACAGCTTATTTCCCTTCTGCGTTGTCACTCCCCAAGGGTGAGGAGCCACACAGCCGCCACGTGTTCCGTAAATAGTTTCACCGTACACTTTCATCCACTCTCCTATCTCTGCCAGTCGCTCCATGGCAACAGCCGGCAGTTCGCCATCGGGCTGCGGACCTATATTCATCAGGAGATTGGCATCCTTACCGGCTGCTTTCACCAGATAGTGAATCAAAGTTTTTGCCGGCTTATAGTTTTGGTCTGTAATCTTATATCCCCACATGCCATTCATTGTCTCGCACGTTTCCAATGGCAAGTTACTGACACCTTGTCCGGAAAGTCCCGCCTTATTCTCACCAGGCAAATCACGCTCAAAAATCTGTATATCTTCTCCTTCGAAAGGTGTCCGGTGATGATTATTACCAATCAGACAGGCAGGTTGCAGGCGGTGTATCAACGCATATTGCCCGGGCAACTGCCAATCGAAACCGAGATTCCGGTCCTGATCCCACCAGCCGTCGAACCATATTGCGCCTATTTTCCCGTAACCGGTCAGCAACTCCGTCAACTGGTTATTCATAAAAGCGTAATAGCTGTTCCAGTCTCCCGAAGGATCCGGACGCCCGGTTCCACGCCCCGTACGCCCCTGCGGAGCATCCTCTCGATACCAGTCTATATGTGAATAATACAGATGCAGGCGAATCCCCTGCTTATGACATTCATCCGCCAATTCTTTCAGTACATCCCGCCTGAAAGGAGTGGCGTCCACAATATTATAATCGGAATAACGGGTATGAAACATGGAAAAGCCCTCGTGATGCCGCGAAGTGAAACAAATATATTTTGCTCCGGAAGCCTTGATAGCTGCCACCCACTTGGCTGCATTGAACCTGGAAGGATAAAATCCGCCCGCCAATTTGGCATATTCTTTATAATTCAGGTTCTTATTGGTCATGGTCCATTCTCCGGTTGCCAACATGCAGTACAGCCCCCAATGGAGGAAAATGCCGAATTTGCTGTCCCTGAACTCCTGGCGCGACTGTAAGTTTTCTGCCGTAGGCTGATAAGGTTGCGACCTCCCGGAAGAGCAGAGAGAGAGCAGAAGCAATAATGAGATAATACGTGTTTTCATGGTAATAAATAAAAAAAGTACGGGTTACCCGAATTTATACAGTCCGTTATCGAAGCCACAAAATTCGCGTAACCCGTACGTAAGGTTGTCTATTTGTCAATCTATGTTATTCCTCTGTATAGCGTTCGATGGTTTGTTCGCGGTCGGGACCTACCGATACAATCTTCACAGGCACACCAAGCTGTTCTTCCAGGAACGACAGATAAGCGTTGAATTCTTCGGGGAATTCATCTTCGCTCTGCATCTTTGTCATATCCGT
Source organism: Bacteroides sp. 2201st1_D9_2201SCRN_220225 (assembly GCF_040928965.1). Taxonomy (NCBI): domain Bacteria; kingdom Pseudomonadati; phylum Bacteroidota; class Bacteroidia; order Bacteroidales; family Bacteroidaceae; genus Bacteroides; species Bacteroides sp. 2201st1_D9_2201SCRN_220225. The sequence goes on from NZ_JBCODG010000049.1 coordinate 17,142, forward strand.
CTGCCAGCCGGGCAATTCCACGTACACCGGTTCCACGCCTTCGATATCGAACGGGAAGTAATCGATTTCCTCACCGTTGACCTTATATGCCACACAGGCTTTGATTGTTTCGAATGAGTCGAGCACATCGCTCTTCATCATGATGAGCTTGGTTACGCCGTCTACCATAATGGCATATTTCAAGGCTACCAGGTCAATCCATCCGCAACGGCGCTTACGTCCGGTTACCGAACCGAATTCATGTCCCAGCGTACAAATCTGGTCACCGGTCTTGTCGAACAGTTCCGTCGGGAACGGACCCGCACCCACACGCGTACAATATGCCTTGAAGATACCGTACACTTCGCCAATCTTATTGGGAGCTATGCCCAAGCCCGTGCAGGCTCCTGCACAAATGGTATTGGAAGAAGTGACAAACGGATAAGAACCGAAATCAATATCGAGCATCGTACCTTGCGCACCTTCGCACAAAACAGACTTTCCGTCCGACAGCAGACCGTTTATTTCATGTTCGCTGTCCACAAACTTGAACTGCTTCAGGTATTCGATACCCTCGAACCATGCCTTTTCCAGCTCGCTCAAATCATATTCGTAATTCAAGCCTTTCAGGATTTGTTCGTGACGGGCTTTGGCAGCAGCATACTTCTTGTCGAAATCGTGCAGGATATCACCTACACGTACACCGTTGCGGCTAATCTTGTCCGTATAGGTAGGACCGATGCCCTTCCCGGTAGTTCCCACTTTGGCATCTCCTTTTGCAGCTTCATAGGCAGCATCCAGAATGCGGTGCGTGGGCAGGATGAGGTGTGCTTTCTTGGAAATATGCAAGCGTTCCTTCAAATTATGACCGGATGCTTCCAATGCTTCCGCTTCCGCCTTGAACAGCGCCGGGTCGAGCACTACACCGTTACCGATGATATTCACCTTATCACCCTGGAAGATTCCCGAAGGAATGGAACGGAGCACATATTTCTGACCTTCAAACTCCAATGTATGACCGGCGTTCGGGCCGCCTTGAAAACGTGCCACTACATCGTATCTCGGAGTTAATACATCAACGACTTTGCCTTTGCCTTCGTCGCCCCATTGTAATCCTAATAGAATGTCTACTTTCATTTCTCTTTCTTATGGTTATTATTTTTCTTCTTTCTTTTGTTTGCGCGGTCGCACTTGCTACACAAGCCGTACATGTACAGCGAATAATGCGTCAAGTTAAAGCGGCTCAACCTGGTATTCTCAATGGCGTGCTGCAATTCCTCGTTCTGGAATTCGGTAACCTTGCCGCACTGCGTGCAGATTTGGTGATGATGCGTATCACGGTTATAGCATTTTTCGTATTGAGAGGAATTTCCGAACTGATGCTTGATAACCAGCCGGGCATTGATAAGCAATATGATGGTGTTGTACAGCGTCGCACGGCTCACTCTGAAATTCTCCTGGTCTGCCATCAGCGAATAAAGCGTGTCAACATCGAAATGGCCGTCTATGGAATAAATAGTGTCGAGTATGGCATATCGTTCGGGAGTCTTGCGATGCCCGTTCATATTGAGATATTCGGTGAATATCTGTCTAACCGTATCTTTCACGTTCTGACTTTCCATTTAAAGGCGCAGTTTTTTAACAGCCAACAAAGTTAAGCCTTTTTTGCGGAAAGCAAACAAAAAAAGAAAAATTAATGATGAGAATGGTAAAGTAGCCGGCACTCTATCACTTTACCGTTTTATCATAACGCTACCTCTTCCTTTACCAGATTGTAAAGCAGCCGTTCTGTCTCCGAAGAGGAATCTCCCATGCCTTCTACCCTGCGGCAAACCTGAAACGCATTTTCCTCGCTGTGCTGCATGAAGCGGCGGATAGCGGTCAGCGCGGCATTGCGCACATGATAAGAGCCTGAGAGGAACGCCGATATTGCCTGGTCAAGGAATTCATTCTCTACCCGTTCGTTCATATCGCCTTTTTTCATCAACAGACGGGCAATGGTAAGAAAACCGCAGACCTGCGTATATTCATCTTCAGCGGCAATCCAGTGAAAAGACTTCGCAGGGGCATACGGAAGATGCTGGAACAGGTTCATACAGGTAAGTTCCGCAATCTCGATGTTCCGGATATTCTCCACCCATATATCCGCTATTTCGGGCAAGAAGCTGTCGACAGGCTGGAGCAATCCCGCCAATATTTTACATTCGCGAATATCTTCTTTCCAAAGTGCCTGCGCCAAGGCATGATCTTTCCCGTAAGCAGAAGCAATACTTTTGATACGGGGCAGTTCCACGCCGAAGTTAAGTTTGTAGACCAAACCTTTCTCACGCATACTTTGAGACACAGCCCCATTCATGGAGAGGCGGAGCTGGGTTTTTATTTCTTTGAGTTGTTCTTTTAGTTCCATTAGTTTCAGAAATGAGAGTTCCGGTTATTACCTGAGGCAAAAAGCCTTTTATCTTAAAAGAGGTGTGTCAAAATGCACCTGATGATTTTTTTAGGCACGGATTACGCGGATTTCACGGAAACGGAAAAAAAGGATAAAGTAAATCCGTGTAATCCGCGTAATCCGTGCCTAAAAGAAAACAATAAAATCTCTAAATTACCATTCAATCGTTCACTGAAGGCAATGCCGAGTAGTCCTTGCTATAACGCAGCATCTGTTCGGCATACCCTTCATCATAAGTCACCTTCACATCGGTTATGTTGCCGTCCGCATCCGTCACAGCCTCATACTTCGGGTTGACAAAGCCCTTATACGGAGCCAGGTTCAGCTTCTTGTAACGTTCCAATACTTCCGCGTGCAGTTCCGGGTCTACTTTCACGGCATAGGACTCTACCAGCTCACGGGCTGCGTCATAGTCGCCCGTGGACTTGATACGCTGTATTTCGGCAAGCAGTTCGCCAAACAGTTCCCGTACCTTTTCATAATCATTGATTACGACATAAGTCTTTCCGTCCTTCTTCACCAGTTCCACCACTTTGTCGGCAGCACCCTTTTCATATACCCAACGGGCTATGAGTTGGCGGTTGCGCATATGTGCCTCTTCCACGTTGTTTCCCGGTTCGATACGCACAAGCTGTGTCATCAGGCCGTTCATCAGATAGGTATAGAATTGGGCCTTGTAGGCATCCGCACTCGGAGTCAGCCCCAGTTCCACCAGTTTCGGATCGGCCACATAATACAGTCCGAACAAGTCGGCACGCGCCTCTTCGATAGTAGAGCCGTAAGCCTTCAGCGCATCGGGGTCTACGCCCGGAAGCAGTTTGCCGGAACCATGTCCCAGACACTCATGCAGGTCGGTATGCAGTTCATCGGTCGTATCGGCATATTTGTCTATCAATTGCAGTTCGGCATCGCTATATACAAACTCTTCGTTGAAGCCGTTGCCATGAGCCGCCTTGTTGTAAGCATCCGTTATATTGCCAATCGTTACGGATTTGGAGCCGTGATGGCTGCGGATCCAGTTGGCATTGGGCAGGTTGATACCGATAGCCGTCGAAGGATAGAGGTCGCCCGCCAGAATAGCGGCAGTGATTACCTTGGCTGAAACACCTTTCACCTTCTCTTTCTTGAACTGCTTTTCCACCGGAGAGTGGTCTTCGAACCATTGCGCATTGCTGCTGATAATCTCCGTGCGGCGGGTAGCTTCCAAATCCTTGAAGTTCACCAAAGATTCCCAGCTTGCCTTCATGCCCAGCGGGTCGCCGTAGCTTTCGGTGAATCCGTTTACGAAGTCGATGCGGGAATCCAAATCCTTCACCCACAGAATGGCATAATCATCAAAAGTCTTCAAGTCACCTGTTTCATAAAACTCTATCAGCTTGGCTATAACCGCTTTCTGTTCAGGGTTCTCGGCCACGCCTTCCGCTTTCTTCAGCCAATACACAATCTTCCCGATGGCCGCGCCGTACAAGCCCCCCACTTTCCACACTTTTTCCTGAATCTTGCCGTTCTCTTTCACCAGACGGCTGTTCAATCCGTAAGAAACCGGCGTTTCATCCTTAGGATCCTTCATGGAGCTGTAAAAGGCTTCGGCTTCCTGCTGCGTCACCCCGTCATAATAATTACATGCCGAGGTCAGCACCAAATCCTCACCGGCAGCCTGGTTCACACGCTTCGGCATTACTTTGGGGTCGAAGATAACGGGAGCCACCTCTTCATAAAGCTGCTCCACCGTCTGCCCTTCTGCAAGCGGCAGTGTAGCGGCGTCCACGCTTAAAAGGGCCTGCTTGAAGAATTCGGGAATAAAGCCCGGTACGAACTTCTCGCAGCCGTAATGATGATGAATGCCGTTGGAGAACCATACCCGTTTCAGGTACACTTCCATAGCCTTGAAGTCTGCCGCAGTCTTGTCGCCGGTATAGCCCGTATAGACGGCTTCCAGCATCCGGCGGATTCTGAGGTTGTATTTCCCGTTCTGGTCGAACAGGATGTCACGTCCCTGCAAAGCGGCTTCCGTGAGGTAATAAACTAATTCTTTCTGTTTGAGAGACAAGTTCTCAAACTCCGGTACGCGATAGCGTAAAATCTGTAAATCTGCAAATTGTTCCACTGTATAATCAAATTTTTCTGCCTTGGCAGTAGTTTTCGGTGCTCCGCCGCAAGCTGTCAGCAAGGACGCGGCAACCATTACGGAAATCAGTTGTTTTTTCATGCGTGTTTGGAAAAGATTGATTAGTATTAAAATAACAAAAGGAAGTATTCCGGAGCACATGGCTCGGAATATTTCCTTTTATAAGTTCAGTTTTACTGCATTATTTACCTTTCACTGCATTTTTCTTACGATAACCGTTAGGAGTTTCTCCTACATTTTTATAAAATGCAGCATAAAAAGACTGACGATTGGCAAAGCCTACCATCGTGCTGATTTCCTCAACATTCTTGTCAGCATATCTCTTATCTGTCAATAAATGCAAAGCGTCTTTCACTCTGTACTCATTCAACAAACAAGAATAATTCATGCCGAAACGGGAGTTCACCACTGCCGACAAATAACGTGTATTGGTCTGCAGTTCTTTCGCCAAATCCTTAGCAGAGTAATTGGGGTCTCTGTACTTCTTCTGCACGACAATGATATTCAGTATCCTGTCGTACAGCTCGTCTGCCAGTTCCGGCCGTATCAGGGAACGGTAGGCAGCCTTCTTTTCTTTCTTTTCGCGCAGGTTATAGGGATGCTTCTTTGTAGCCTCCTCCTGTGCATTCTTTTCTAAATCACTCATTAAATTAACTGGTTAGGGTTGTTTAAATACGGAAATCCAAAGGAGCTTCCCTTAGATTACACAAAAGTCTAACATTTTTTTTTAATACGCAACTTTTCTCGTACATATTTTTAATATACAAACAACGAAAAAGCTTGAAAAGAAGCAGGATACGTTTAATTACAAGCTTATTTAACACAACTGCTTCATTATTAAGTTATTTGACTGAACGCCACTTCCTTTTGCATTTTATGCAAGAATTAACGTACCTTTGTCCCCTGATAAAAAGATACCGGCACTGCTTATGCTACAAACGCTTAAAACATACTTCGGATACGACAGTTTCCGTCCCCTTCAGGAAGAGATTATCCGTCACATTCTGGACGGAAACGACGCACTTGTGTTAATGCCCACCGGCGGTGGAAAATCAATATGCTACCAGCTTCCCGCCCTGCTGCGCGAAGGAACCGCGGTAGTCGTTTCGCCGCTCATCTCGCTGATGAAGGACCAGGTAGAGGCGTTATGCGCCAACGGCATCAGCGCCGGTGCGCTGAACAGCAGCAATGACGAAACGGAGAATGCCGCCCTGCGCCGTGCCTGCATGGAAGGCAGACTGAAACTGCTGTATATCTCGCCCGAAAAGCTGCTTACAGAAGCCAATTATCTCCTGCGGGACATGCACATCTCGCTTTTCGCCATCGACGAAGCGCACTGCATCTCGCAATGGGGACATGACTTCCGGCCTGAATACGCACAGATGGGGATTCTGCACCAGCAGTTCCCGCACGTGCCCATCATCGCCCTGACCGCCACCGCCGACAAAATCACGCGCGAAGATATCATCAGGCAGCTTCACCTGAACCATCCCCGGACGTTCATCTCCTCGTTCGACCGTCCCAACCTGAGCCTCACCGTAAAACGGGGCTACCAGCAGAAGGAAAAATCCAAGACAATTCTTGACTTCATAGCCCGCCATCCCGGAGAAAGCGGCATCATCTATTGCATGAGCCGTAGCAAGACGGAATCCGTGGCGCAGATGCTCCAGAAGCAGGGTATCCGCACCGCCGTCTACCACGCCGGCCTCTCCCCCTCCCTCAGAGACGAAGCGCAGGACGATTTCATCAACGACCGCGTGCAGGTAGTGTGCGCCACCATTGCTTTCGGCATGGGTATAGACAAGAGCAACGTTCGTTGGGTTATTCATTATAATTTACCAAAGAGCATCGAGAGTTTCTACCAGGAGATAGGGCGTGCCGGCAGAGACGGACTGCCCAGTGACACGCTACTGTTCTACTCGCTTGCAGACCTGATTTTGCTTACCAAATTCGCTACCGAGAGCGGACAACAGAACATCAACCTGGAGAAACTGCAACGCATGCAGCAATACGCCGAATCCGACATCTGCCGACGCCGCATATTGTTAAGTTATTTTGGAGAAATAGCAGACCATGACTGCGGCAATTGCGACGTCTGCAAGAACCCGCCCGAACGCTTTGACGGAACTGTCATCGTACAAAAAGCCCTGAGCGCCATTGTCCGCACAGACCAGCAAATCGGTACAAGCGTTTTAGTGGATATTCTCAGGGGAAACATGTCGCCCGAAGTCGTAGGCAAAGGCTATCAGCAACTGAAAACCTTTGCCGCCGGACGTGATGTTCCCGCCCGCGACTGGCATGATTATTTATTACAAATGCTGCAACTCGGATACTTCGAGATTGCCTACAACGAAAACAATCATCTGAAAATAACTTCCGCAGGAAGCGATGTCCTCTTTGGCAGAGCCACCGCCCGATTGGTAGTGATACGCCGGGAAGAAACAAACGAAACCAAACGTGGCAGAAAACGCAAAGCAACCGTCCCCGCCCAAGAGCTACCCTTAGGACTTCCCAATACAGAGAACGAAGCCCTCTTTGAAGCATTGCGCAAATTAAGAAAACGTCTTGCCGATGAAGAGGCCCTGCCTGCCTATATCGTCCTGTCCGACAAGGTTCTCCACTTGCTCAGCACCTCACGCCCCACCAACCTCGAAGAGTTCGGCAACATCAGCGGCATCGGAGAACACAAAAAAAAGAAATACGGCAAAGAATTTATCAACCTAATACGAAAATATAGTGATTAGTGATTAAGGATTAGTGATTAGCGGTTAAGGATTAGTGGTAAGTGATTAGTCGTGAGTGATTAGTCGTGAGTGATTAGTCGTGAGCAGTTAGTGTTTTGCAATTAGCAATTAACTGTTTATTGTACATAACTTAATCACTAACCACTAAACGCTAAACGCTAATCACTAACCACTACCCCCTATTTCCCCGTTTGTTGTAAGAAGTTGCGTAAATCAGATTGCGGTACTCCTAACGATATGGCTTTCTCGAAATCGCGTTTGGCAAGTTCTTTCTTTTTTTGGGCGAGGTAGATTTCGCCGCGCATCAGGTATATTTCAGGCTGCGAGCTATCCAGGCTTATCGCCTCTTCCAGGTCTACCAGTGCCATATCTGTATGGTGCAAGTCTTTTTCTACTCCGGCACGAGCCACATAAAGCATGGCATATTGGGAAGGAGACAACTGCCGGTTCTCTCCTTTGGCGGCAATCATAGTGTTCAATAGCCTCAGTGCTTCTTCGTATTTTCCCTCTCTCTGCTCTAAAGTAGCCAAACCGAGACGGCCGTTGTAGCTGGTGGGATTCACTTTCAACAAGCGTTCGTAATCCGCCTTTGCCATTTTATAGTCACGCTGTTGCATATAGATATAAGCGCGCATCAGCAGGGCTTCTTCGTTGTCTTTCTCCAAATCCAGCACCAGCGAATAGTCGGCTTGTGCCAGGTTGTTGCGCCCCAGTTCCATATAAATGGTCGCACGGTTCAGCAAGATAGGCACTGCCCGCGGGGCTATATTCAGGGCGAAATTATAGGACTCCAAAGCCTTTTCATACTTCCGCTGGCGGCGTTGTATCGTACCGAGGTTGGAGAACAGAAGGGCGTTATGAGGATTCGCAGGCTCCAGCTTCAAGGCTCTGCGGATGTACGTTTCCGCCTGCGGCAGACTATCCTGCTCCGTATAAGTTACGGCACGGTCGCAAAGTTCCTGATAGGTTTGCCCGAATGCAGGCATACCGCTTGCCAATAAACATACTGCGAGAAAAATCAGTTTCTTCATACTTATGATTCTAAATTTATTAATGCACCCGTACCGGTTTCACCAGCCGGTACAGGAAGTACCAAGCAAGGGTACAAAGAATATCAGGCGGTGGTACGGACAGTACCAAGCGCTGGTACAAAGAGTACCAAAGGATGATACGGGCAATACCACGCGACGGTACAAGTGCTACCACCCGTCGGTATGACCGCTACCACCGGGTGAAACAAACGTCCGTCCCCGGCATTTAATCCAAAGGATAGGTGTCAAAAGCAAACAACTCCGTAGAGAGATACCTCTCTCCCGTATCAGGCAGCAAGGCCACCACCGTTTTGTCGGCAAATTCGGGACGCACCGCCAGCAGACGTGCCGCATAGACAGCCGCTCCGGAAGATATTCCCGCCAGCAATCCCTCGGTAGATGCCAGTTCGCGTCCGGCGCGAATGGCTTCATCATCCGGCACGGGAATCACCTCGTCCACTACCGAAGCATCGTAAAGGGCCGGAATAAAGTTTGCCCCGATGCCCTGTATGCGGTGAGGCGCGTCCTCGCCCCCCTCAAGCACAGGAGACGATGCGGGTTCTACAGCCACAATGTAGACATTCGGATTATGCCTTTTCAAGGCGCGCGCCACACCGCAAATCGTGCCGCCCGTACCTACTCCCGCTACAAACACGTCCACTTGTCCGTCCGTATCCGTCCAGATTTCCTCGCCCGTAGTAAGTTCGTGTATCCGGGCGTTGGAAGGGTTCTCGAACTGTTGCAGAATCACGGCACCGGGTATCTTGTCCCTCAGTTCCTGCGCCTTGGCAATAGAGCCCGCCATGCCTGCCAGTCCGTCCGTCAGCACGATTTCCGCTCCGAGGGCTTTCAGCAGATTGCGGCGTTCGATGCTCATGGTTTCGGGCATGGTCAGTATCAGATGATAGCCTTTAATGGTCGCCACCATTGCCAGTCCTACTCCCGTATTGCCGCTGGTAGGCTCTATGATGGTGGCGCCGGGCTTCAACGCTCCGCGCGCTTCGGCATCCTCAATCATCGCCAGCCCTACGCGGTCTTTTACGCTGCCTGCGGGATTAAAGGACTCCAGTTTGGCAACCACCTCTCGTTGCAATCCGTACTTCCGGCTGTACCCCGCCAGTTTCATCAGCGGCGTACCACCGATAAGTTCCGTCAAGTTATTCGCTATTTTCGCCATAATTCGTCCGAGTTTATACAGAATAAGACACAAATGAGGAGACACAGCAAAAGCAGGCTCGCTATCGCCGTACTCTTGACGCATCTCCTCGCAAAGGTAGGAAAAAAACGTTTCGCCCTTTCTTTCCTTAATAAAGATTAGTGTTTGATATAGTCCACAATCCACGCACCCACTTCTTTCGTGCCGTATTTGCCGCCGCCTTCCACCTGGATTTCCGGGGTACGGATATTGGCGTCGAGCGAAGCATCCACCGCCTTGCGGATAAGCGCGCCTTCTTCCTTCAGGTCGAAATACTCGAACAGCATGGCTACGGAAAGAATCTGTGCCAGCGGGTTGGCTATGTTCAGGCCCTTAGCCTGCGGCCATGAGCCGTGAATAGGCTCGAACACCGGCGTGCTTTCGCCCGTGGAAGCCGATGGGAGCAAGCCCATGGAGCCGCTGATGCAGGAGCCTTCATCGGTCAGAATATCGCCGAAGGTATTCTCGGTCACCATCACGTCGAAGAACTTCGGTTCCTGAATCATGCGCATGGCGGCGTTGTCCACGTACATATAGTCGGTGGTGACTTCCGGATAGTCCGGGGCCATTTCCTGCGCAATCTGTCTCCACAGGCGCGAAGAGGCAAGTACATTCGCCTTGTCCACTACCGTAAGGTGCTTGTTGCGCTTCATGGCATACTCAAAGCCCACTTTCAGGATGCGTTCAATCTCCGGACGGGTATACATATTGGTGTCGTAGGCCTTGTCGTTGTCCTGATACTTCTCACCGAAATACATACCGCCCGTCAGTTCGCGGATGCAGATGAAGTCCGCACCGTCCACCAGTTCCGCACGGAGCGGCGACTTGTGCAAGAGGCACTTGAAGGTCTGCACCGGACGGATATTGGCAAACAGCCCCAACTTCTTGCGCATAGCCAGCAGTCCTTGTTCGGGACGCACCTTGGCGGTGGGGTCATTGTCGAATTTCGGGTCGCCTACTGCCGAAAAGAGCACTGCATCGGCATTCTTACAAGCCTGATAGGTAGCTTCGGGGAAAGGGTCGCCCACTTTGTCGATGGCGTCCGCACCGCACACGGCATACTCATAACTTACTTTGTGACCGAATTTCTCGCAAACGGCGGTCATTACGTCCACACCTACGGCGGATATTTCGGGGCCGATACCGTCACCGGCCAATACTGCAATTTTAAAGTCCATAATTATTATTTCTTTTTCAATTCATTTTCTATCTTATCTTTCATTGCTTTATTCTTGCGGCGAACACGGTCACCCGTCACAAATCCCGCAGTCAGCATAAGCGTCCATATCACATCCATAAGAGTGACGAGCTGCAGCTCATTTGCATACCAATTCAAGAAAACACGAAACAAAAATATCATGCAAGCAAAAAACAGATAGCTTACATTGGGTTTTCTTTCGAAATAATCCTTTATTCTCTTATCAATCATGGTTGGGCATCTTATTTATCGTATTCAGCTTCTATTATATTCAACATCTTTACCGTAGCCTTAATGGCCGCTTCCGTCTGGTCGGCATCCAGCCCGCGGGTACGGAACACCTTGTCTTCAAAACTCCAGGTGATAACCGTCTGCACAAAGGCATCGGTACGTCCGCCGGGCGGGATGGTCACCGCATAGTTCGTCAGCATCGGGAACTTACGCCCCAGAGTCACCTTGTATATCTTGCGCAACGCACGCACAAAGGCATCGTACTGACCGTCGCCGCTGGAACTCTCCTCATACTCCTTGCCGTTGATTTCTATTTTCAACGTAGCCATCGGTTTCAGTCCGTAGGCAAGGTTCACGATGTAGCTTTTCAGATTCACCCGCTCGTCCATCATGCCGTGTTTCAAAACATCGGAAACGATGTACGGCAAATCTTCCTGCGTCACCAGTTCCTTTTTATCGCCCAGCTCGATGATACGTTCGGTAACCTTGCGCATGGCATCCTCGTCCAGCTCCAGCCCCAGGTCTTCCAGGTTCTTGCGGATATTCGCCTTGCCGCTGTTCTTGCCCAGCGCATACTCCCGCTTACGACCGAAACGTTCGGGCAAGAGGTCGTTGCAGTACAGGTTGCTTTTATTATCTCCGTCAGCATGCACGCCCGCCACCTGCGTAAACACATTCTCACCCACAATCGGTTTGTTGGCGGGAATTACGATGCCCGAATAAGACTCCACCACACGGCTCACATCATTGAGGCGGCTCTCGTCGATATTGGTAACAGCGCTGAAATGGTCTTTCAGGATGGCCTGCACGCTGGCAAGAGGCGCATTCCCGGCACGCTCGCCCAAACCGTTAATGGTGGTGTGCAACCCCTTGCAACCGCTTAACACGGCTGCCAGCACATTGCTCACCGCAAGGTCGTAATCATTGTGCGCATGGAAGTCGAAATGCGCGTGCGGATAGCGTTTCACCATTTTCCGCATGAATTCAATGACCTGCAACGGGTTCAGCACCCCCAACGTATCGGGCAGCATATACCGCTTTATGTTGGTCCGAATCAATGCGTCCATCAATTGAAACACATATTCGGGCGAATCTTTCATGCCGTTGCTCCAGTCTTCCAGGTAGACGTTCACCTCCATGTCCTGCACGTTTGCGTAGTCCACCACTGCCAGAATGTCCTCGATATGTTCTTCCGGCAACTTCTTCAACTGGCAGGAGCAATGCTTCAGCGAGCCTTTGCACAGCAGGTTAATGACGCGGCAGCCGGTAGCGTGTATCCAGTCCACCGACGTATGCCCGTCTACGAAACCGAGCACTTCCACCCTCGGCAGCATATTGCGGCGGGCGGCCCAGTCGCATATCATTTTCACCGCATCGAACTCCCCTTCAGACACCCGCGCGGAAGCCACTTCCACCCGGTCCGCCTTCAAGTCTTCAAGCAGCAAACGGGCTATCATCAACTTCTCATGGGGCACGAAAGACACCCCGCTGGTCTGTTCGCCGTCGCGGAGCGTGGTGTCCATGATTTCTATCTTCGGATGATTATGCTTCATGTTTCTTCTCCCAGGATTCTATTTTGTCTTTATTCTCTACAAGGAAATCTATATCGTCCAATCCGTTCATCAGGCAGTGTTTCTTGTAGGCATTGATTTCAAAATGCTCGCTCTTGCCCGTGGCCTTGTTGGTAATGGTCTGTTCGGGCAGGTTCACTTCCACTTCCGTTTTGGGATTGGCGAAAACCGAGTCGAAAAGTTCTTTCAGGAACGGTTCGCTCACCACCACGGGAAGCACGAAATTATTCAGTTCGTTGTTCTTATGGATATCCGCAAAGAAGCTGCTCACCACCACGCGGAAACCATAGTCGGCAATGGCCCATGCCGCATGCTCGCGGCTGCTTCCCGAACCGAAGTTCTTGCCGGCCACAAGGATTTGTCCGCCGTAGGTAGGGTCGTTCAGTACGAAAGATTCTATTTTGTTGCCTTGCTTGTCATACCGCCAGTCGCGAAACAAGTTCTCGCCAAAGCCTTCTTTCGTGGTGGCTTTCAGGAAACGTGCAGGGATTATCTGGTCGGTATCCACATTCTCCAACGGAAGAGGTACACAAGTGCTGTTGATGATATTGAATTTCTGTTTCATTGTTGCTGTTATTTGATTGTTCTTTCTTCACTGCAGAGGACATAGGCCCTCAGTTTCTCCCTCTGTAGTGAACCTTGATTTAGATAAACTCCCTCGGGTCTGTAATCACCCCCGTCACCGCCGCTGCCGCAGCCACCAGCGGACTGGCAAGCAATGTGCGTGCACCCGGTCCCTGACGTCCCTCAAAGTTACGGTTACTGGTGGACACCGCATACTTCCCGGCAGGCACTTTGTCATCATTCATCGCCAGACAAGCCGAACATCCCGGCTGGCGGATAGCGAATCCCGCCTCTTCCAGCACTTTGTCCAAGCCTTCCTCGCGTATCTGCGCATCTACCATCCACGAACCGGGAACCAGCCATGCCACTACATCCGCCGCTTTCTTACGGCCTTTCACGATAGAGGCAAATGCACGGAAATCCTCGATACGGCCGTTGGTACAAGCACCCAAGAACACGTAATCAATCTTCTTGCCCAACAACGGTTCACCCGGCCGGAAGCCCATATACTCCATCGACTTCATAAAAGACGCCTTGGCGGCCTCGCCCATGCCCTCGGTAGCGGGGATGTGCTGCGTGATGCCCATGCCCATACCCGGATTGGTTCCATAGGTAATCATCGGCTCGATGTCGGCGGCGTCGAAGCGTACTTCCTTATCGAACACGGCATCCTCATCGCTTTTCAACGTTTTCCAGTATGCCAGCGCTTTGTCCCACGCTTCGCCTTTCGGAGCATATTCGCGTCCCTTAATGTACTCGAAGGTCGTTTCGTCCGGAGCAACCATACCGCCGCGCGCACCCATTTCTATGCTGAGGTTGCACAGCGTAAGGCGTCCTTCCATGGACAGGCTACGCACCGCCTCTCCGGCATACTCCACAAAGTAGCCCGTAGCGCCGCTGGTAGTCATCTTGGACATCATATAGAGCGCCACATCTTTGGCGGTCACCCCTTTACCCAATTTGCCGTCTACGGTAATGCGCATCGTCTTGGGACGGGTTTGCAGAATACACTGCGAAGCCATCACCATCTCCACTTCGCTCGTACCGATGCCGAAAGCCACCGCCCCCATTGCGCCGTGAGTGGACGTATGCGAGTCACCGCATACAATCGTCATGCCCGGCAAGGTCAGCCCCCGTTCCGGACCCACCACATGGATAATGCCGTTCTTCTTGTCCATCATGCCGAAATGCTCCAGTCCGAAATCTTCCGCATTCTTGGCAAGCGTATCCACCTGCGTCTTTGACACGGGGTCTTCGATAGGTTTATCCTGGTCGTGCGTCGGCGTATTATGGTCGGGCATACAGAATATCTTTTCCGGACGGAAACACTTGATTCCCCTGGCACGCAATCCGGCAAAAGCCTGCGGGCTGGTCACTTCATGGCAATAAAGCCTGTCTATGTAAAGTTGTGTAGGGCCGTCTTCCACCTTCTGTACAACGTGGGCATCCCAAATTTTATCAAATAATGTATTCATCAGAATAAGTATTAATTACAAATTATCAATCACTAATCGTTAATCACTAATCGTTAATCACTAACCGCTAATCACTAACCGCTAAAATTTATTAATACAGTCTATATACGCTTCCACCGACGCAGCTATAATATCCGTATTGGCGCCGAAACCATAGTAGATACGGTTATCATATTCCACCTGCATGTGCACCTTACCCATATCATCACTCCCCTTGCTGATGGCCTGAATGGTAAACTCCTTCAACGTCATGTGGCGGTCTATTATCTTCTTCAGGGCTTTGATTGCGGCATCTACCGGACCGTTTCCGCTGGCGGCGGCCTCAAACTTCTCACCCGAAATGTTCAACCCGATGCTGGCTACCGAACGGACACCTACACCGCTCGTCACCTGCAAGTATTCCAGTTTGATGCGATGATTCTGCGAGCGGTCCGCACCTGCCAATACCAGAATATCATCGTCGTTAATATCTTTCTTCTTATCGGCAAGTTTCAGGAAATCTTCGTAAATCTTATCCAGTTTCTGCTGATCCAGAGACACGCCCAATACCTGCAGGCGGTTCTTCAAGGCAGCGCGTCCGCTACGGGCGGTCAGTACGATAGAGTTGTCATCGATGCCCACATCGTGCGGGTCGATAATCTCATAAGTCTGCACATTCTTCAATACGCCGTCCTGATGAATGCCCGACGAGTGCGCAAAGGCATTACGGCCTACGATTGCCTTGTTAGGCTGCACCGGCATATTCATCAGGCTGGATACCATACGGCTGGTAGGGTAAATCTTCTGCGTGTTGATGTTGGTTTCAATATCAATATCCTTATGACATCTGATAATCATAGCCACCTCTTCGAGCGAAGTATTTCCGGCACGTTCGCCGATACCGTTGATAGTAACTTCCACCTGGCGGGCGCCGTTCAGCACACCTGCCATTGTATTGGCAGTAGCCATTCCCAGGTCGTTGTGGCAATGCGTGGAGATGACAGCGTTATGAATGCCGTCCACATGCTCCATCAGATATTTTATCTTCGCACCATACTCACCGGGAAGGCAGTAACCGGTGGTATCGGGAATATTCACCACCGTAGCGCCCGCTTTGATAACGGCTTCCACCACACGCGCCAGGTATTCGTTATCCGTGCGTCCGGCATCTTCGGCATAGAATTCGACATCCTCTACATAGCGGCGGGCATACTTCACTGCCGCTACGGCACGTTCGATAATCTCCTCGCGGTTGGAATTGAATTTATATCTGATGTGCGAGTCGGAAGTACCGATACCGGTATGAATACGTTTATGCTTGGCAAATTGCAGAGCTTCCGCCGCCACGTCAATATCTTTCTGTACGGCACGTGTCAAGGCGCAAATCGTAGGCCACGTCACAGCTTTGGAAATCTCAATCACCGAGTTAAAGTCACCCGGACTCGAAATGGGGAATCCCGCCTCAATCACATCCACGCCCAACGCTTCCAGTTGCCTTGCCACCTGAATTTTTTCCACTGTATTCAACTGGCATCCCGGAACCTGCTCGCCATCGCGGAGCGTTGTGTCGAAAATAAATAATTTATCACTCATCGCTTCATTGTATTTATAAATTCATATTCCATAAAAAAAAGCCTTTCACACAGGGAAGTGAGAAAGGCTTTCGTATATTGTTATATCTTACATATATTTATGCACAGCACTCACTTCCACTAAACTTTGCCAGTAGAATAATAATACCACACAGTAGAATATATGTAAAGTTCTGAATCATCTTGTTTTTTTGTTTAATGATGCAAAGGTATAGATTATTTTGTAGCATACAAATAAATCAGTAACTTTTTCATCTGAAATAATATCATTTTATAAGATTATATTCATTTATCGCACCAATATATCACAAGAAAGGCGTACCAAACAGGCACGCCTTTCCTTTATGTTTCAGTTCGATACAAGTCCTGAATTACTTCTTTTCACAAGGTTTGTCACACTTGGCGCTGTCGCAAGCGGCCTTCGGACAATCAGCTTTCGCGCAACCGGCTTTCGGACAAACGGCAGAATCAGCCTGGCAGCAAGCCTTTGCAGAGTCACATACCTGTTCTGTTTGTGCAGCGCAACAAGAGTCTGCTCCGGCAGCATTGGCATCAGCAGCTTTTTTGTTACCACATGATGTTACAGCGAAAGAAAATGCTACTGCCACAGCAGCGAATAAAACTTTAGTTTTCATACTTCAATTTGCTTTAAATATTAATTAAAAAATCAGTTCGCTGACAAATATACGAAAAACAACCCGGTTTTCCAAAACGAGGAAGAAGAGAAGTAAGAATAAACTTATCGGTAAATTGATTGTTTGTCTGGTGACACTATCATTTTTTGTGACATTATTTTTATATTCTTTTTTAGACAGAAGAACAAAAGAACGTAAAGAGAGGGGGATGTAGTTCGGGGTGTTGTTCTGGCTGTACAGTAAATTCTCTGTACTAAGGGGATTTAGGAGAGATGGCATTCTTTTTAGACATAAGAACAGAAAGACATAAGAGGAGATGCTTGCCAGATATATGATGTGATATGGGTATGATGTGATACGATATAATATCCTAAAAGCAAAGAAAAAAAAGATACTTCACAAGTATAAGAATAATCCCCACTAAACATCTGCTGACCCCAAGAAAACAAGCAAAACAAAGAAAAGAAAAGCAAGCAAAACAAGGCAAGGCAAGGCAGACAAATGAACTTAACTTCTCTGTTCGGAATGATAGCCCCAAAACAAGAAAGCCCCTGCATCTTCCGATACAAGGGCTTCTCTCTCTAAAAAAACGGCGACTACCTACTCTCCCACTGTTACGCAGTACCATCGGCGTGACTGAGCTTAACTTCTCTGTTCGGAAT
>NZ_JBCODG010000050.1:0-33786 GCF_040928965.1 Bacteroides sp. 2201st1_D9_2201SCRN_220225
CCATAAGATTTCTGAGTTAGTTTTATGCAAAGATAGGATTTTTACAAATATTACCCCTCAGGTTTTTACATTGACCCGTATTCGGGTTCAGTTTGAAAACTCGGTGGTCGAATCGGTGGTTGTGTCAAAACAAGAATATCAGCGAGTTCGTTTTGACACAACCACTTTTTATATGCTTATTATTATAAGATTATCACATCTACTCCCGGCTTTAGCTTTTCTTGATTTTGCGGATCGGCAATCTGCATATCCGTCACCTTACCTTTGCTTTTCTTTATTTGTACAACACAGGGCTTCAGGGCTTTTACCTTTATTTCTTCATTGTCGAAAGTGCCGGGCTTGAAGAATACGATTTGCAGAATTCCCGATTTCCGATTATTGACGGCTTGTATTTCCGTATCATTCCGTTCTATTTTCAGATGACGGCAGGAGTATGTTTTCATTTTTTCCGGATGGTTGATTCCCGGTACAACGATATATGCGTAAGATGCGTTTCGGGGAGATTGTCCGTGATTAATGACCAGATTGAATATCGGCATGCTGATTTCCGTAGCAGGATAATTGAAATTGATTTTTGCCCAGTTGCCTTTTTGTCTGTCCATCTTTAGCTTTATATTGTTTCCCTGAGGGAAGAGATAGGCGATGCTGTCATGCCAGATCCATTGCGGAGCCTGCTCAAAAGCAAATTCTCCTTGGGTTGCTTGCTGGAGCGCTTTTCCCGTATTTATCCATACATTTCCATCCAGATGGCATTGATTGACAGTGGTAACGATGTCTGTCGGAACATTTGAACCGATTTCACTGCCTAAGCAAACCACTTCGTTGTCGAACATAAACCATGATTTTTGAGCTTTTACACCATAGTCATCCATCTTGAAAGTCATTACACCGTATTTCCCATCGGACACTCCCCCTGTGAATGTGCAGGTTCCTTTGCTTCCCCAGTCAACGGGATTGCGTTTTTCGCCTGCAGGCAAGGTGGTTCCCGGTATTCTGTCCCACTCCCAGACGGGGAAGATGTCGGCATACTCATTGCCGTTGACGCGAATGTTGGTGGCGCCGTCACTCATATAGGTCCCGTATAGATTTTCACCGTTACCGCTTTCGGTCTTGTTGGTGCGTGTTGAAGAGGTGCGCACGGAAAAGTCGTAATTTTGTCGGTTGTGTAGCATATAGTCTGAGCAATGATACATTGTATTCTTGTCCGAACGCTGATACGATGCTTCCTGGGTGAGGAAACGGCGGGCAATGTCTGCATATTCGCCGGCATGTTTGGCATCAAGGGCCTGCAGGTTTCTGAACAGGGCTGCGCAATCCCCGTAATCCAATGTTCCTTTGCGGCTGACACCTCTGCCTGTTACACTGAAGTCCAGATACCTGCTTCGGAATACATTGAAGTAGGTGTTGCGGATAAAGTTGGAAAACAAGGTGAGTTTCTCCGGATTCATGGCATATTTTGTTCCGTTGAGGATATTGCCCATGCGGACTATGTTGTCAACGAACACTGTTCCGTATCCGCCGATGTAAAGTTGCGGCCCGTGCTGGTGATAAGACAAGTCTTCCTGTATGCCTTCGTTTGCAACGATTTGTACGGGATAGAATATTTCATCGGCATTGATGCGTACAATACTGTCATTCTTCAACAGGCAGCCTCTTATTAAATGATGAATGGCAATGTCCATTTTATTGGCGCCGGTCCATTTGCGTGGGTCGCTGCGTTCGCCCATTACTTTTAAAATAGGCATACGGATTTCGGACGGAAGTTTCCTTTGTCCCGCATCCATCAGAGCAAGGAGCGAGGCTTGTGTTTGCGGAACGGAAATCTGGTTATACCACCAGTTGAAACAGGTAGGGTCTTGTTTCACCCAATACTGCAGGGCATCTCTGATTGCATTGTATAATACCTCGTTACCGTAATAACGTGATTGTTTGTCGGTATATGAGGCGGCTATTGTAACCAAACGTTTCAGGTGTTCTACCGGTTCCCAGTTGGTACGGAAAAAGCAGGCATAATCGAGGTCGCTCCATTTACCTTCCGGAAGCATGGAGCGCAGTAATTTTTCCGTTGCGCAGTCTGTTTGCTGTGTGGTGGTTTTGGCATACAATTCTTCGCGTATCCGTTCAAGTATCTGCTCATATTCATCTTGCGGAATATAGGTTGGGCTTTGGCTTCGCTTTCCGTTGGCGGGATTATAGCGGGCGGAATAGGAAGGGGTCTCACGTTTTATCTTTCCCGCCATTTCCAGGGTAACTACTCCTTTGGCAGCTCTGTTAGTATATATTTCGGCTACGAGGTTGATGTCGTTTTCTGTTCTGCCTTGCGGGTGGTAGACCAACCGTATTATGCCTTCCTCACCGGGTTGATAGGCTTTTTCAGTCCATTCGGACGAGGTGCATCCGCAGCCGGTAATGATGTTTTTGATAGTGAGAGGTTTGTCGCCGGTGTTTACGAACCGGAAGTCATGGCTGACATTCCCGTCTTGTTCCCGGACGGTTCCCCAATTGAATTTGGTTTCTGAGAATGTGATTTCTTGTGCCGGTAGCAGACTGTTTACAGTCAGCAGCACGATTCCTAAAGTCAGAATTCTTTTCATAATTCAGCAGTGAGATTAGATTTAGATAAAAAAGAGGTTATGTCAAAAGCCTTTTATCCTTTTGGCATAACCTCATATTATTAGGTGAGAAAAATTATTCCGCTTCGTTGATTGAATTGTCAATCACCTTGATTTTCTGTTTAACCAGTTCTATGTCACCTTTCAGCTTCTCGACTTTACGGTTAAGTTCGGTCAGGAGGCTGTTGCCTTTCTTGGACGAAGCAGTCAGGAAGCCTAAGTTGTTTTCGTAAGTCTGCAATTCGTTTTTCATGTTTTCGCAGGCGCGTACCAGTTTGTCCCGTTCACGATAAAGGGCTTGCGGGCTGCCTTCCTGGATACTGCTGATGGACGATTTGAAATTACTCAACTTCTTGTTGGAGGCACTGATGTTGAAGTGTTCAAACAGCTTGTCTATCCGGCTGTGGTATTGTTTGTAAATTTTGTCTTTTTCTTTGAATGGTACATGTCCTATGCCGTTCCACTCTTTCATAAGTTCGCGGACCAGTTGGGTGGCTTCTTCCACATCCATTGTTTCGTCAATGGCTGTCAGCTTTTCGATAATGGCTTTCTTCTTTTCCAGATTCTCCTGTTCAACGGAACGTTGTGAGGAAGTTGCCTTGTTTTTCTGTTCAAAGAAGTAATCGCAGGCGGAGATGAACCGTTTCCAGATAGCATCCGAATATTTCTTGGCAACGGGACCTACCGTTTTCCACTCTTTCTGGAGTTTGGTCAGTTCGTCAGCTGTTGCTTTCCAGTCGGTACTGTCTTTCAGGGCCTCTGCTTTTTCGCATAAGGCACGTTTCTTTTCAAGATTCCCGTTCATGCCTTCTTTCAGGGATTTGAAGAATTCCCCTTTCTTCTGGAAGAACTCGTCACAAGCTTTGCGGAAGCGTTCGAATATCTTCACGTTCATCTTTTGCGGAGCAAAACCGATGGTTTTCCATTTATTTTGCAAAGCGATGATTTCCTGGGTTTTGTTTTCCCAGGAAGCGAAGTTGGTAAGTTCGCTGTAATCAATGGCCTCGATGATTTCGCAAATTACGGTCTTTTGGTCGAGATTATGTTGCTCGGCCTCTTTCAGGGCTTCAAAATGCTGCTGGTGACGGCGGTTCACAGTAGTAGAAGCTGCTTTGAAGCGTGCCCATATTTCATCGCGCAGCTCTTTGGCTACCGGTCCTGTATCGCGGAATTCCTGATGCAGTTTCTGCAATTGATGGAAAGCGGAAACAACATCCGCTTCGTCTGCCAGTTTCTCGGCAGCTTCGCAAAGGTGGTTCTTGATTTCAAGATTCTTCTTGAAGTCATATTCACGGAATTCGTTGTTTAGTTTTAAAAGGTCGTAGAACTTTTCGACATACAGCTGGTAGTTCTTCCACAGCTCGTTAATCCTGGCTTGCGGCACGATTTTAACCTCATTCCATTGCTGTTGCAATTTCTTGAATTCCGTATAGTTCTTGTTGGCGTCTTCCGGAGATTCCACCAACTCTTTCAGTTCCTCGATGATGGAAAGCTTGATTTGCAGGTTGAGCTCTTTCTGTTTTTCCTGCTCTGCATTGAGTGCGTTTCTTTTTTCCTTGATGACGGACATGGTATTCTTGAATTCCTCTTCCAAAGTATCGGCTTGTGGAACGAACTCTTCAATAGCTCCCCCATTCTCAACGAACAGCTTCTTGGCGGCTTCCTGCTCTGAGTTATGTAGTTTGTAGAAAGCCTGTTTCAAACCGTCTATCTCCGATTTGGCAGCATTCTCTACATCTGCGGCAATCGCTTTAAGCTTGTTCAGAATCTCTTCTTTAGTGAGTTTTTGAACTGATTCGGCCGGCTTGTCAGTCAAGGTTACCTCAGCGGGAGTTTCTGTTGTTGCCGGCTCAGAAACCTCTGCTGTTTTTTTGTCTTCTTCTAATTCCACCGGCTTGTCGGGGAGATTAGTGTCATGAGTGTCCGTCATTTGTATTTACTTTTTAGAAACGGGATATCCCGTTCGGGTTACATTAGGTTACAAATTAATGAAATAAAATGATTACTTCATACTTTTTTCATCGTTTTTTTTTCGATTTAGCCGTTTCAGGCCAATAGTACGGTGATGCCCATATACATCATCATGCCGATAATATCGTTGGTGATGGATATGAACGGTCCTGTGGCAATGGCCGGGTCCACTTTCAGCTTTTCGAGTGTCATGGGTACCAATGTTCCGAAAATGGAAGCGAACATGACAACGGCGAACAGACTGATGGATACCGAGTAGGTAACTGTGGCCGTACCGCCGAACCGTACAAAATTGTATATATACACCAGCAAGGATATGATGGTTGCATTGATTGCCGCCACTACGGATTCCTTGGCGATTTGCTTGAATGTGTCTTTGGCATCCAAAGAACTGTTGGCAAGTCCCTGTACGATAATTGCAGAGGATTGGGTTCCTACATTTCCGCCTGTACCGCCAATCAGAGGGATGTACAGCGCCATTTCGGGATGTGCGGCGAAGGTAGCGTCAAAATTACCCAATATCATGGAGTTGCCGATACCGCCCAGCATACCGATAAGCAACCACGGCAGGCGTGCGGAAGTCTGGCGCATGACGTTGTCGTCCGTCTCCACATCCTGTGACAAACCGGATGCCAACTGGTAGTCGCGTTCCGATTGCTCACGAACCTCGTCCATGACGTCGTCTACGGTAATCTGCCCTACCAGGCGGCCTATGCTGTCGACGACAGGTACTGCCACCAAGTCGTATTTCTCGATAATCTGCACCACTTCGTCTGTGGGAGTGTCTACATGGACGGAAATGGGGTCTTTCCTCATTACATGCTTCACTTTGGAGACGGAAGGAGAGGTAATCATTTTCTTTAGCGGGAATACACCTTGCAGCCGTTCGTCATCGTCAATGACATATACGTAGTAGATTTCGTCCAACTGTTCGGCTTGCAGGCGCATCTCTTTCAGGCATTCAGGCATACTCCAGTTCTCGTTGACGGTTACCATTTCCGTACCCATCAAACCACCGGCGGTATCTTCATCGTACTTCAAGAGGTCTACGATGTCTCCGGCCTGCTCTATATCCTCAATATGCGACAGTACCTCTTCTTTTTTCTCCTCGTCGAGGTCACGCATCAGGTCTACGGCATCGTCCGTATCCATATAATCCACAAACCGCTTGGCAATGGTTTCCGAAGGCAGAAGTTCCAGGAATTCCTTCCGGACGTCTTCATCCATTTCTACCAGTACGTCGGCGGCTGTTTCGTTGTCGAGGAGACGGTAAACGAAGCGTGCCTCTTCGGGCGCGAGGTCATTACACAGTTCGGCAATATCTGCCGGATGCAGGTCGATAAGAAGCGCCTTGACGTTTTCCGCGTCTTTCTGCTCTATAAAGCTTTTGACTTTATCTATGTATTCTTCGTCTATTTCCATAACTCATAGTGTATTGGTAATAGTGTACCGTTAAGGGCTGAAACCGTTAATTTCTCATTTTTCTGTCGTCTCTTTCAATGCTGTTTCCACCTGATTGGTCAATTCTATAAACTCCTGCACGGAAAGTTGCTCGGGGCGTTTGTTGAAGAGAGGGTCTTCGGTCAGCGGACATTCTTTGCCGAGTATCGGTTTTATGGAATTACGCAAGGTTTTCCGGCGTTGGTTGAATGTAGTTTTTACAACTTGTTTAAACAGCTTTTCGTCACATCCCAATTGCTGCGTGTCATTGCGCGTCATGCGAATAACGGCGCTTTTTACTTTTGGGGGAGGATTGAACACGTGTTCGCTTACAGTGAAGAGGTATTCCACCCGATACCAAGCCTGTATCAGTACACTCAGAATGCCGTATGTCTTGCTGCCGGGACCGGCTGCGATACGCTCGGCAACCTCTTTCTGTATCATGCCCGTACAGCACGGTATCAGTTCTTTGTTATCCAGCATCTTGAAGAATATCTGGCTGGATATGTTATACGGATAATTGCCCGTCAGTACGAAAGGCTGTCCGTCGAACAGGCGTTGCAGGTTCATTTTCAGGAAGTCGTCTTCGATGATGTTATCCTCCAGTTGCGGGTAGGCTTCCCGCAAATAGGCCACCGATTCATAATCCACTTCCACAACTTTTACCGTGCGCTCTTTGGGTAGGAGAAATTGAGTCAGCACTCCCATGCCCGGTCCTACTTCCAATATCGGAAGATTGGGACAGGCGTCTACGGTGTCGGCAATGTCCTGTGCTACTTTCAGGTCTTTCAGAAAGTGCTGGCCGAGAAACTTTTTAGGTTTAACTAATCTCATGTATCAACTAAATCGTTACTTTTGCGGTTCAAAGGTAATCCTTTTCGGCGAATTACGAGTTACAAATCACAAATTACGACGCGTGCCGGATGAATTTTAAGGGAAAACGATGAATAAGATAATAAAAAAAACATTGAAAATCGTGTTGCCCGTTCTTTTGGGCAGTTTTATCCTGTATTGGGTGTATCGTGATTTTGATTTTGAACGTGCGAAAGAACTGCTTTTGCATGGCACTGACTGGGGGTGGATGCTGTTTTCATTGTTTTTTGGCGTAATGAGCCATGTGTTTCGCGGGTGGCGCTGGCGACAGACGCTGGAACCGTTGGGGGCTTATCCTAAAAGGAGCGATTGCGTGGACGCCATTTTCATTTCCTATGCTACCAATTTGATATTGCCTCGTGTGGGTGAAGTGTCGCGTTGCGGTGTTCTGGCTAAGTATGATGATGTATCGTTTTCCAAATCTTTGGGAACTGTGGTCACCGAGCGGTTAGTGGACACCTTGTGTATTCTTTTGATTACGGGACTTACCTTTCTGGCTCAGATGCCTGTGTTTCTCCGTTTCTTTCAGGAAACGGGTACAAAAATTCCTTCGCTGATGCATCTGTTGACATCGCCCTGGTTTTATGTCTCCCTGTTCTGTGTTATCGGCGTGCTGGTGCTTATGTACTATCTGATGCGGATGCTTTCTTTTTTTGAGAAAGTGAAGGGAGTTGTGCTGAATGTATGCGAGGGGGTAATGTCGCTCCGCAATGTGAAGAACATTCCGCTGTTTATTCTCTATACATTGCTTATTTGGGGATGCTATTTCTATCATTTCTATCTGACTTTCTATAGCTTTTCTTTTGCGGAGCATCTTGGCTTTCAGGCTGCAATGGTGATGTTTGTGGGCGGGACGTTTGCTGTAATCGTACCTACACCCAACGGGGCAGGTCCCTGGCATTTTGCCGTTATCACCATGATGATGCTTTATGGTGTGAATGCTACGGATGCTGGTGCTTTTGCACTGATAGTGCATGGCATTCAAACCTTGCTGGTTGTGTTGCTCGGTATCTATGGCGGGCTACATGTTTCGTTGGTAAACCGTACGAAATGAATGACTTGAATTGATACTTTCACAGAAATATAAACACATAAATAACCTATATGTCTGATACTTTATCATCTGCATTTGCAGATACGAAGCCGCATTATAACATACTCGACGGGCTACGTGGAGTGGCGGCATTGACAGTTGTCTGTTTTCACTTGTTCGAGGCTTATGCTACCAGCCATTTGGACCAGAAGATTAATCACGGATATTTGGCTGTTGATTTTTTCTTTATTTTATCCGGATTCGTTGTTGGCTATGCTTATGATGATCGGTGGAAAACAATGCGTATTGCTGACTTTCTTAAACGTCGGTTTATTCGTTTGCATCCTATGGTCATTATCGGAGCGCTTATTGGAGCTGTAATGTTCTATTTTCAAGGCTGTTCTGTTTGGGATGTTTCACAGGTGCCCGTAGTGGCGCTGATAATTGCTACGCTAATGAATGTTCTTCTGATTCCGGCAACTCCCGGTATGGAAATTCGAGGCGTAGGTGAAATGTATCCTCTGAACGGACCGAGTTGGTCTTTGTTTTTTGAATATATAGGCAATATTCTATATGCATTCTTTCTACATAAGCTCTCTACAAAAGTCCTTTCCATATTGGTATTGTCAGCGGGTTGCGGACTGGCCATATTTGCTCTTTGGGGGCCGCTTGGTGATATATGTGTGGGCTTTGCTTTGACGGAAGAAAATATAATAGGTGGTTCTTTACGGTTGCTGTTCTCATTTCCGGCGGGATTATTGTTGTCACGTATATTCAAGCCTGTCAAGGTACGAGGAGCTTTCTGGATAGGGAGTTTCTCTATTGTGGTTTTATCGGCGATTCCCAGAATCGGTGGCAGTGAACATTTATGGATGAATGGCTTGTATGATACTATATGCTTTGCCGTTGTATTCCCTTTGTTAGTCTGTCTTGGGGCTTCGGGAAAGACTACGGATAAAGTCACGACACGGGTTTGCAGGTTTCTGGGAAATATATCCTATCCGTTGTACATGGTGCATTATCCTTTTATCTATCTGTATTATGCTTGGGTTAAGAATGAGAACCTTACATTCATACAGTCTCTGCCGGGTGCGGTAGCACTTGTTGCAGGTTCAGTTGTTTTGGCTTACTTATGTCTGAAACTATATGATGAACCGGTACGCAGGTTTCTATCCCGGCGACTTCGTATAAATTGAACGGGGTTTTACCGATTTTTGCAATTCCGATTAGAGCGATATTGAAAAATAACTCTTATATTTGCGAAAACAACTTTTATAATTATGAGTACAATCTTGCAGTTAGCTCCACAAAATGTGTGGAAGCATTTCTATTCGCTGACTCAGATACCCCGTCCTTCCGGACATATGGAGAGAATAACTGAGTTCTTGGTAAATTTTGGTAAAAGTCTGGGCTTGGAATCATTTGTTGACGAAGTTGGCAATGTCATTATCCGTAAACCTGCTACACCAGGTATGGAAAACCGAAAAGGTGTCATTCTGCAGGCACACATGGACATGGTGCCGCAGAAGAACAACGATACGGTTCATGATTTTACTAAAGACCCTATTGAAACGTACATTGACGGTGATTGGGTGAAGGCCAAAGGTACTACTTTGGGAGCTGACAACGGATTGGGCGTAGCCGCTATTATGGCTGTACTTGAGGCAAAAGACCTGAAACATGGTCCGTTGGAAGCGTTGATAACCAAGGATGAGGAAACGGGTATGTATGGCGCATTCGGCTTGAAACCGGGTACACTAAACGGTGAGATCTTGTTGAATCTTGATTCGGAGGACGAAGGAGAACTTTATATCGGTTGCGCAGGCGGTATTGATATTACGGCTACATTGGAATATAAGGAAGAGACTCCTGCTGCTGATTTAGTAGCTCGTAGAATAACTTTGAAAGGTTTGCGTGGCGGACATTCCGGATTGGAAATCAATCAGGGACGAGGCAATGCCAATAAATTGCTTACACGTATCGTACACGATTTGCTGATTGAGTTCGATTGTCAGTTATCAAGTTTTGAAGGTGGCAATATGCGTAATGCCATTCCGCGTGAGGCACATGCCGTATTGGTATTTAATCCCGAAGACATTGAAGGATTGGAAGACTATATCAAGGAATATGAGGTACAGATTAATGAAGAATATACTTCGATTGAAGAAGGCATTGTTGTAAAACTGGAGAACGTAGACTTGCCTGCTGCCATTGTTCCCGAAGAAATTCAGGATAATATGATTAGTGTATTAATGGCCTGTCAGAATGGGGTTATGCGTATGATTCCTACTGTTCCCGATACAGTGGAGACTTCTTCCAATCTGGCCATTGTAACGATTGGCGGCGGTAAGGCTGATGTTCGTATATTGGCTCGCAGCTCTTGCGATACGATGAAAGATTTCCTGGCAGATAGCCTGACAGCATGTTTCTCTATGGCAGGTATGAAAGTAGAACTGAGCGGCAGTTACTCCGGCTGGCAGCCCAATGTGGATTCTCCGATTCTGCATGCCATGACGTTGTCCTATAAGCAACAATTCGGTGTAGAGCCGGCTGTAAAGGTGATTCATGCAGGTTTGGAGTGCGGTATTATCGGCGCCAACTGTCCGGGACTTGATATGATTTCTTTCGGACCGACGTTGCGTTCACCGCATTCGCCCGATGAACGTGCATATATCCCGTCTGTAACGAAGTTCTATGACTTCTTGGTTGCTACTTTGGAACAGACTCCCGAAAAGTAATTTTCTTTATACATAACAATGTGAAAGCAGAGTGTGGTTGCGCTCTGCTTTTTTTATTGCTGCCATTTTCATCCTGGTCTGTCAGAATTACTTTGCTTTCCTGACATTTTGTCCTTGCTTGCTACTGTAATATTGCAGGAAATTGATTTAGGTCAAGAAATATGTTTTAAAACATGTTTTTCTATATGTTTTCACTTGTAATCTTGAACAAAGGCCTTATTTTTGTGTTGTAAAACATAGAAATGATAGGATAACAAGTTATTTTTAAGAATAACAAGATTGATTTTAGGAGGATAACAAAATGAAAAAGTTAAGAAAATTGTTCAGACATTTCGGTGAAGCCGATAAGAACATTTGGGGTTATGTAATGCTTTAAGCATTCATTCCCCCTTTTTAAGAGAGAAAGTAGTTTTCAGTTTTCAAGATGTTAGTTTAGTTTTTTAAGGTTATGAGAAAGAAAATAATGGATTCATTCAGACGTATTCTCGCTGAGGTAGGTCGTAATGAGATGTTGATGATGGGATATACCATCAAGAAATAAAGAAAAAAGTGTTTTCAGGGTATCAGTTTAATTTTTAAGATTATGGGAAAAAAGATTGTAAATTCTTTTAAAGACATTCTCTCCAGAGTTGGTGAGAATTGGATTGAAGCAATGAAGTATTATAACTACCCGAGATGAGTGTAGTAATTGATAAGAAACCGGGGGATATGTTCTGAGAATGTATCCCCCGGTTTCTTTTTATAACCGTAGGTTTTTATGTCAGTATATGCTTTGTTTCTTTATTTTTTCTAAAAAGCTGGTACAATGTGGTTATTATTTTGTTATTTTTACAGTGGACATTCATGTAGCGGAGATATGAATGCAGCTAATCATACAGATAAATCTTTATTGTTTGATTCCTGATTCGCATAAAAAAACAAAAACTAATAACAATAGAATAGCTATGAAGAAATTCCAAAGATTTTGTACATTGTTTCTGCTGATGATCGGGTTGTGCTCCTTTGCTTTGCACGCTCAGTCCTATGCAGGTTTGTGGAGGCAGGTGGAGCAGGCTCAAAAGAAGAGTTTGCCGCAAACGGTAGTGAAGCTGACGGAGAAAATCTACCGGAAAGCCGAGTTGGAGAAAAATGCTCCGCAAATGCTCAAGGCATATATCTGTCGGGAGGCCTATCAGGAAAGACTGACTCCGGATAGCCTGTATACGAATTTGAAGAAGTTGGAAAGTTGGGTGGAATCGGAGAAAAACCTGGTAAATAAAGCTATTCTGCATTCATTGCTTGCCCGCGAGTATTCGGACTATATGCGGCATAACCGGCGGCAGTTATCAGACCGTACGGCGCTGGATGTGGACGAAGCTCCTGCCGATATCAGGGAATGGAGTACTAACCTTTTTGTTGCTAAGGTAGATGAACATAACCTGGCTTCATTGAAGGACTCTGTTCGTTTGCTTGAGGTCTCTTCCAAGGAATATGTGCCTTTTGTCGAGCTGGAAGATGGAAGCCGCTTCTATGGGCACGATATGTATCATCTGCTGGCGGCCCGGGCTGTCGATACTTATCAGTTGTTGGACGGCTTTCAGGTGGATACATTGCAACGTGCCCGCATCAACAGTGTTTATATAAATATGATAAATGCTTATCGGCATCGCGTTGGGGCAGAAGATGCGGTAGTGCTGGCAACGCTTGATTATTGGAAGTGGAAAAGTACCGGCGGCGGTATAAGTCGGGAGCCTTATACCACTTATCGGGAACGGAAAGAACGGCTTGATAAAGAGCATCTTGAAGTGTTGGATAATCTGATTCGGGAATATGGCGGTCGTGAGATTTGCGCGGAAGTTTACATTGATAAAGCCGGTTGGCTTCGCGGTTTGGGAGCGTCTTATATGGATGAGGTTTTGCAGGTATGCGATGAAGGAGTGAAGCGCTATCCGGCTTATAAGCGTATCAATGAACTACGGAACATAAGGGAGAGTGTTTTGCAGCCTTATTTGAATGTCAGCACTCAAGAGAGCGTTTATCCCGGTGATTCGTTGGAGTTGAATGTGGGTTATCGGAATCTGAAAGGTTTTACACTGAATCTCTACCGTACGAATCTCTCCGAAGTGCCCTGGATGGATGCCGGAATCAACAAGGCTTTCTATCAGAAGCATGCCCGTAAATTATCAGCTACCCATTTTGAACTGAAATCTTCGGACAGCAAAAGCGGGAAAGAGGGAGAACTGTTGAGCGGTTTGCAACGTATGGTTTTGAAATGCCATGTGCCGGACGAATTAGGCGTATATATACTGCAAATTGTACCTGATGCCGCAACGGCCCGTACTGCAGAGCACTTTCTCGTCTCGACCCGCTTCAAGGTGTTGACGCTTTCTTTGCCGGATAATAAGATGGAAGTGGTTACGGTGGACAGCCGTAGTGGGCAACCCATTTCCGGTGCAAAGGTCAGTTTCTATTCCGCTTACAATGAAGAAAACCGCAAGCTGGTGAAAACAGTTATCACCGGTACCGGTGGAAAAGCGGTTGTGGAATGGGATAAGGCTATCCGCAGTTATGTGGCACGTAAGGGAACGGATACAGCCATGATGCCTCAGAATGTCTATTTGAACAGATATTACGAACGCGGAGAGTCACGTCCGGAAGAGCATATCACCCTGCTGACAGACCGCGCCTTGTATCGTCCCGGTCAGACCGTTTATGTCAAAGGTATCGCTTATGAACAAGAGGCGGACAAGGCTCACGTTTTGGCAGGGAAGAGTTATCAAGTACGTTTGTTGGACGTCAACAGGAAAGAACTGGTACAGAAGAATGTAAGTACCAATGAATTCGGTTCCTTTACCACTGAATTTGCGTTGCCTGCAGTCTGCTTGAATGGTAACTTTACAATTGATGTAAAAAACAACGCTTCCGTTTCCGTACGGGTGGAGGATTACAAACGGCCTACCTTTGAGATTACCTTTAATCCGGTGGAGGAGGCTTTCTGCTTGGGAGATACAGTGGATGTAACAGGCAATGTCAAGGCATATAACGGGACGGCAATTCAGGATGTTCCGCTGACATATACCGTTACCCGTCGCAGTAACCGGAGATATTGGGGAGATGGGGCCGTATCGCTTGTTTCGGATACGGTGCAACTGGATGCAAAAGGCAACTTTTCCATTCCTGTTGTTCTGAAGCCGGATACGGATGCGGATAATACGGGTAGGGAACGTTTCTCCTATCAGATAGAGGTAGCAGTGACAAGTGATACAGGTGAAACGCAGACTTCGCATTACTTTCTGAACGCTACCCGTCGGGCTTATTTCTTTGTGTCCGACATCAGCAGGGAGTTATGCAAAGAAGATTCCATATCGGGAATGCTGTCGGTAATGAATGCCGTTAATGAAACGCTGTCCATGGAAGGAATGTGCCGTCTTTATCCCGTTCTTGATTCCAAGATGGGAAAAATCTCCGACAAGCCGGTTTATGAGAGTGCGTTTATGCCGGGCGAAAAGAAAGACTTTACAGCTTGGAAACAACTGCCGTCGGGAGAGTACCGCTTAATTCTGTCGGTGCGCGGTCGCGACGGCAAGGAAGTCAGCAATGCGGACAATGCGGTGAACATTGTACTGTTCTCGCTGAAAGATGAACGTCCGGCTGTGTTTATGGAAACTTTCCTTTATGAAAAGAATACGGAGTTCGATGCGGCTCATCCGGCAATCTTCTATTTTGGCACTTCCATGAAGGACGCATACGTCCTGGTAGATGTTTTCGGGCAGAAAGGCAGATTGGAGAGCCGTACTTTGTCGCTGAACGACTCGATTCTCCGTATGGAATATCCTTATCGGGAAGAGTACGGAGATGGGGTTGCCGTGCAGTTTACTTTTGTAAAGAACGGACTGCTATATACCCGTAGGGTGGAATTGAGGAAACGTCTGCCTGAACGGACGCTGGATATGAAGTGGGAAGTCTTTCGCGACCGTTTGCGTCCGGGGCAGGAAGAAGAGTGGAAGCTGGTCATCAAAACTCCGCAAGGTTTTCCCGCCGCAGCCGAGATGCTGGCAATGATGTACGATGCTTCATTAGACCGGATTTATAGCCGTAACCAGTCATTAAGCGTTTATTACAACCGGTATATTCCTTATTACTATTGGGATATCAGTAATAACAACGGAAAGAGTTATGCTCCTTACTTCCCGGTGAAGTCATGGAGAGTTCCTGCTTGGCGCTTCGACTATTTCTGTTCTCCTTATAACGGGGGGGCGGAAGTACTGCAAATAGTAGAGAACGATGCGGCTCTCTGCGAGCCGGTAATTATGGGGTATGGAGCCACACGGACCAAAATGGAAACAGGACGTGCAGTTGAAGTGAAGTATGTTCCGGTACAGGTAGAAGAAGGAGTGGCAGATGTTGTTTTTGAGTCGGAGACGATTCCGCTTGATGAACAGGCGTTACAGCCTATGGCCGATTTGCGTACTAATTTTGCGGAAACGGCTTTCTTTTATCCTCAGCTACGTACTAATGAACAAGGAGAGGTCGCTTTTTCCTTTACCATGCCGCAGAGTCTGACACGCTGGAATTTCCGCGGTTATTCCCATACTAAGGATATGATGACAGGCATGCTTGACGCTACTGCTGTCACCGCCAAAGAGTTTATGCTTACTCCGAATATGCCCCGCTTTGTACGGGTAGGCGATAAGACACAGATAGCTGCCGGCATTGCCAACCTGACGGGTAAGGCAATAAAAGGCACAGCCGTATTCACCCTTTTCGATCCGATGACGGAGAAGATTATTTCCACCGGTCGCCAGAAGTTCTCGGTGGAAGCCGGAAAGACAGCATCGGTTAGTTTCCGGTTTGATGTAACAGACCGTTACGAACTGCTTGGTGTCCGTATAGTTGCCGACGGCGGTACTTTCAGCGATGGTGAACAGCATCTGTTGCCTGTACTGAGTGATAAGGAATATATTACAGAGACGCTTGCCATGCCCGTTCGTGGTGAAGAAACGCGTACTTTCTCGCTGGACAGTCTGTTCAACGGTAACAGCCGTACGGCAACCGACCGTCGCTTGACCGTGGAATTTACAGGCAATCCGGCATGGTATGCCGTACAAGCCCTACCTGTACTGAGTGAGCCTTCAACGGATAACGCCATTTCCTGGGCAACCGCTTTCTATGCCAACACTTTGGCGGGATATATTGCAAATAGTCAGCCGCGCATTAAAGCGGTATTTGATAACTGGCGTCTGTCGGGTGGAACAAAGGAAACTTTCCTCAGCCGGTTGGAGCAGAACCAGGATGTGAAGAATATTCTGTTGGGCGAATCTCCTTGGTTGCTCGAAGCTACTACAGAGGCTGAACAGCAGCAGCGTATCGCTACCTTATTTGATGTTAACCAATTAAATTACCGTAATATGGCATCCTTGCTCAAACTGAAAGAATTACAGGGCGAGGATGGTGCATGGAGCTGGTTCGGCGGCATGTCCGGCAACCGTTATGTAACGGGATATATCACCGGACTGCTTGTCCGTCTTTCTTTGCTTACGGATAAGGCATTGCCGGAAGAAGCAGCGATGATGAAAGCCAAGGCCTTTGACTATCTGAACAAAGAGGCTCTGAAAGAATACCGTGCTATCCGCAAGGCAGAGAAGAATGGAACGAAGATTACCGTTTTGTCGGATGCCACTATGGAATATATGTATCTGGTATCTCTCGGTTCGGTAAAGCTCTCCGGAGAATATGCAAAAGCATTCGGTTACTTCCTTACCAAGCTGGGACGTAATCTTGAGAGCGGTACCATGATCCGTAAAGCGCAGACAGCCGTTATCCTGCAGAAGGCAGGACATAAAACGGAAGCGGATGAGTTTATAGCTTCCATAAAAGAACACCTTGTACAGACGGATGAAATGGGAGCTCATTTTGCTTTCCATGCCAATCCTTATACTTGGGGTATGATGCCTGTACCCGCTCATGTAGCTGTAATGGAAGCTCTGCGCGAGGCAGGCGGCAATGATGCTTTAGTAGAAGAAATGAAGCTTTGGCTGCTGAAACAGAAACAGACGACAAGCTGGGATTCTCCGGTAGCTACTGCTGATGCGGTTTATGCGTTGTTGTGTCAGGGTAGCAATTTGCTGGAAAGTAAAGGAGATGTCCGCATTACTTTGGGTGATAAGGTGTTGGAGACTTTCTCTCCTGCAAAGACCACCGTACCCGGATTGGGATATGTTAAGGAAGTCTTTGCGCAAGGCAGTCCTGAGGTGAAAGCAAAGTCCGTTACCGTAGAGAAAAGGGATGCGGGCATTGCATGGGGAGCTGTCTACGCACAATTCTTGTCGCCCATATCCGATGTGAAGCAGCAGGGCGGAGCATTGAACATTGAGAAGAAACTCTTTGTAGAGCGCATTTCGGCCGACGGGCAGAAATCTTTGCAACCGTTGACAGAGGTAGCACAGCTCTTCGTGGGTGATAAGATTGTTTCCCGACTTACTGCCCGTCTGGACCGTGCCATGGATTTCGTTCAGTTGAAAGACCAGCGCGGAGCTTGTTTCGAACCGGAAAATTCGCTTTCGGGTTATCGCTGGAACAACGGGGTCGGATATTATGCGGAAGTGGAAGATGCAGGAACCAATTTCTTCTTCGATCATCTGGGTAAAGGCGTTTATGTATTGGAACATAGCTACCGGGTGGCTCGTGGTGGTACGTATGAAACCGGACTGGCTACCGTGCAGTGTGCCTATGCGCCGGAATATGCTTCTCACTCTGCTGGAGGAACTGTTATTATTAAATAGGTCGGATAGATTTACTTGCTATCGAATGTTTATAGGTTATAAAAAGCAGAACGAAAATCTGTGTATCTCGCTTAAAAGCTTTACATTTGTGCAACTAATTTAGAAGCAATATAAATGAGACGCAGTTTTATCACTCTATATGCGATTGCAGCTACGGCATTGACTGCCGTAGCTCAACCGCGTTTTACCTCTAATACGGAAACGTATGATTTCGGGCAGATTGAATGGAAACATCCGGTGACGGTACAATATTCCATAACAAACACAGGTGACCGGCCTTTGGTGCTTACCGAGGTGGAACCCGATTGTGCCTGTTCCGTGGCTCAATGGACAAAGACACCTATCGTCCCGGGAGCAAAGGGAACCGTCAACGTCACTTTTGATGCGGAGGCTTTGGGGCATTTCAACAAATCCGTAGCCATTTACTGCAATGCACAACCCCATCTGGTCTATTTGAAGTTCAACGGTGAGGTGGTGCGTGAAATCAAGGACTTTACCAAAACCCATCCATACCTCATCGGACAGATACGTATTGACAAGAACAGTCTTGATTTTCCCGATGTACAAGCCGGTGAGAAGCCGGTGATGCATATCGGGGTAGTGAACCTGTCCGATCGCCCATACGAACCCGTGTTGATGCATCTGCCGCCCTATCTGCAAACGGAAGTAAAACCCAATGTCCTGCAAAAAGGGGAGAAAGGGGTCATTACCGTCACATTGGATTCCGAACGGCTGACGGACTTCGGACTGACGCAGTCCTCTGTCTATCTGGCACGTTTTGCAGGCGACAAGGTGGGCGATGAAAATGAGATACCTGTTTCCGCCATTCTTCTGCCGGACTTTTCGGGCATGAGCGATACGGAAAAGGCGAATGCTCCTGTTGTCAACCTTTCTATCAAGGATATTGACATGAGCACAGCATTGGCAAAGAAGTCGAAGGCACGTCAGGATATTGTTATAACGAATACCGGACGTTCTCCTTTGCAAATCAGCAAGCTTCAGGTATTCCATCCGGCAGTGGGAGCCGGTTTGAAGAAGAGCGTGCTGAAACCGGGCGAAAGCACCCGTCTGCGTGTAACGGTTGTAAAGCGGAATATTGGAAAGAAACGCCGTCATCTGCGTTTGCTGATGATTACGAATGACCCGATGCAGCCGAAAGTCGAGATTAATATTAAAGCGAAATAAACCATAAATCTTACCATGGAACATCCAGAAAATAGCGGAGAATATAAAGGTTTGGTTGTCAATGCAGGCATTGAGCAACCTTCGTCCGTAAATCCTTATTTGAAGCGGAAACCGAAAAAACGTCAACTTTCCGTTGCAGAGTATGTAGAGGGCATTGTGAAAGGTGATGTTACGATATTAAGCCGTGCCGTGACACTGGTGGAGAGCGTAAAGCCCGAACATCAGGCCATAGCGCAGGAGGTGATAGAAAAGTGCCTGCCGTATTCCGGCAATTCCGTTCGCGTAGGCATCAGCGGTGTGCCGGGAGCCGGCAAAAGTACGTCTATCGATGTATTCGGATTGCATGTATTGGAGAAATACGGCGGCAAGCTGGCTGTGCTGGCCATCGACCCCAGCAGCGAACGCAGTAAGGGCAGTATCTTGGGCGACAAAACGCGCATGGAGAAACTCTCCGTTCATCCCAAATCCTTTATCCGTCCCAGTCCCTCGGCAGGTTCGTTGGGCGGTGTGGCGCGTAAGACGCGTGAAACGATTGTACTTTGCGAAGCTGCCGGATTTGATAAGATATTTGTAGAGACAGTGGGTGTGGGACAGAGCGAGACGGCTGTACATTCAATGGTGGATTTCTTCCTGCTTATCCAACTTGCCGGTACGGGCGACGAGCTGCAAGGTATCAAGCGCGGCATCATGGAGATGGCGGACGGTATCGTCATCAACAAGGCGGATGGGGATAATCTGGAACGTGCCAAGCTGGCTGCTGCCCAGTTCCGTAATGCACTGCACCTTTTCCCGGCTCCGGAGAGCGGCTGGACACCGCAGGTCCTGACCTATTCCGGCTTCTACAATATAGGAGTACAGGAAGTATGGGATATGGTATATAAGTATATAGACTTCGTGAAAGATAACGGCTATTTTGAATACCGCCGTAACGAGCAAAGTAAATATTGGATGTACGAAACCATTAACGAACAACTTCGTGACAGTTTCTATCATAATCCTACAATTGAGGCGATGCTGGCCGATAAAGAGAGTCAGGTATTAAAAGGTAATCTGACATCCTTTGTTGCTGCCAAGAACCTGTTAGATACTTATTTTGCGGGATTGAAAAATTAGTGGGATGCACTAGGCATCTTCCCCCTTACTATTTGTTTTTAGGCACGGATTACACAGATTTACTTTATTCTTTTCCGTGCAATCCGTGTCTAAAAGAAATCACCAACTGCATTTTGACAGTCTCTCGTTTCCTACACCTCTTTCCCTTCCTTCTCAAAGTCTTTGCGTGATTTGCTTTGCGTAACGATATATACACCGAGAAATACCAGTGCGATGGCAATACCTTTTTCCATATTGAATGTAGCCATGCCGACTATGACTGTAACGATTGAAGCCACGATAGGTTGCATATAGTTGTACATGCTTACTACTGTGGGGCGCAACAGCCTTTGTGCCGTCATGATACATATATAAGCCAGGAAGCTGTCGCCTACCACCACATAGCCTACTTGTAACAGTGCCGCAGTAGAGGTTTCAGCCCATTGTATGGCGGCTACATCATGGTAAGAGAAAGGGATATAACACATGGAGGCATATACAAACATCCATTTGTTCAGGGTTATAGGAGAGTATTTCTGGGATAATCCTTTGAATACGGTCAGGTAAATAGAGAAACTGATTTGGGCGATGAGGCATAGCAAGTCACCCATGATGCTGCCATTGCCGCTTCCTGCATTGCTGCTGCTCATAATCAGTATCAATGCGCCCATGGCGCCTACAAAAATGCCCAATACTTTTTTATTCGTAACGGGCTCTTTCAGATAAATGGCAGCTACAATCATGGTTACGATAGGAAGAGTGGTGGTTACGATAGAGGCATCGATGGGGGAAGTCATAGACAGTCCGAAGATATAGACTCCCTGATTGAATACCAGTGCGAAGAGTGCGGCAAAGAATATCTTCAACATATCCCGATGGTCTACCTGCTCGCGTTTGCAGAACAGTGAGAGCAACCAGAAACAGGCTGCTGCACCTACCATGCGAAAAGTGGTGACGGATAGAGCTGAGAACTCGACTAATGCGGATTTGCCGACAGGTGCCATTAATCCCCATAGGATATTGGCGGTCAGAGCGAACAGATGACCTTGTATGTTCTTGTTCATATTGTAAAATGTGTATTATTTGTGGTGAAAAACGCTGCAAAGGTAACTATTTTCTCAATCTCTTTCTTTATATTTGCTACACGAATATATAGAAACCATGGAAGTACAGGCCAATTACATCAGACGTATCGAAATACACGGATTGTGGCACCGATACGATATAGCTTGGGAGTTGCGTCCCGATGTCAATATACTTTCCGGCATCAACGGAGTAGGGAAGACTACGATTTTAAACCGTTCGGTGGGCTACCTTGAGCAAACTACGGGAGAGGTAAAGAGCGATGAGAAAAACGGTGTACATGTTTTCTTCGACAATCCGGAAGCGACTTTTATTCCTTATGATGTAATCCGCAGCTATGACCGTCCTCTTATTATGGGAGATTTCACCGCCCGCATGGCAGACCCGAATGTAAAGTCCGAATTGGATTGGCAGCTCTATCTGCTCCAGCGCCGTTATCTTGATTATCAGGTGAATATCGGTAACAAAATGATTGAGCTGTTGAGCGGTGACGAACAGCAACGGAGTCTGGCTCCCGCCTTGTCTGTGCCTAAACGGAAATTTCAGGATATGATTGACGAACTGTTCAGCTATACCCGTAAGAAAATCGACCGTAAGAGCAATGACATTGTCTTTTATCAGGACGGCGAACGGCTTCTGCCCTATAAACTCTCGTCCGGCGAGAAACAGATGCTGGTAATCCTGCTGACCGTGCTGGTGCGTAATGAGGAGCATTGTGTGCTTTTCATGGACGAGCCGGAAGCGTCGTTGCACATCGAGTGGCAGCAAAAACTTATCGGTATGATACGCGGACTCAATCCGAATGTGCAGCTCATTCTCACCACCCACTCGCCTGCCGTGATAATGGAAGGCTGGCTGGATGCGGTGACCGAAGTGGAAGATATTTCAACGGTGATTGGCAGCAGGTGAGTATCAATCGCACATCACTGAATATTCATTATTAAATCAACATTTATTTTGGCAACATCTCTCCGACATAATCTTACTTCAGCCTATTTGGACGCCGCACACAAATTCTCG
Source organism: Bacteroides sp. 2201st1_D9_2201SCRN_220225 (assembly GCF_040928965.1). Lineage (NCBI taxonomy): Bacteria > Pseudomonadati > Bacteroidota > Bacteroidia > Bacteroidales > Bacteroidaceae > Bacteroides > Bacteroides sp. 2201st1_D9_2201SCRN_220225. Next base: position 21,809 of record NZ_JBCODG010000050.1, read on the forward strand.
TCAAAGAAAGGGCGCAGGCGTATTGTGGCGTATGTGGAAAGCTATGACGACATTGCTTTCTGGCGTACCCTTCTGGCTGAGTTCGAGAATGAGGAGCGTTATTTCCAGGTGATGCTTCCTTCCGCCACTTCGCTGGCAAAGGGCAAGAAAATGGTGTTGATGAATACGCTCAATACCACGGAACTTGGACGTAGCCTGATAGCTTGTGTGGACAGTGACTATGACTTTCTGTTGCAGGGAGCCACCAATGTGTCGCGGAAGATAAACCGTAATCCTTATATTTTCCAGACCTACGGGTATGCCATTGAGAATTTCCATTGTTTTGCCGAAAGCCTTCATGAGGTTTGTGTACAGGCAACACTGAACGACCGTCACATCCTTGATTTCCCCGCTTTCCTGAAACGCTATTCGCAGATAGCCTATCCGCTGTTCTTATGGAACGTTTGGTTTTACCGCCGGCACGATACGCATACATTTCCTATGTACGATTTCAATTCCTATGTCCGTTTGCAGGAAATAAACCTGCGGCATCCTTACAGTGTCTTGGATGCCATGCAGCGTACGGTATCTGCCAAACTTTCCGAAATGGAAACCCGTTTCCCGCAGTATATAGAGGATGTTGACCGGTTGGGTGAGGAACTGCGGAAATTAGGATTGGTTCCCGACAATACCTATCTCTATATGCAGGGGCATCATATCATGGATTGTGTGGTCCTGAAGTTGCTGATACCCGTTTGCACCGTACTGCGCCGTGAACGCGAGCAGGAAATTAAACGCCTGGCAGAGCATAGCGAACAGTTCCGCAATGAACTGACGGGTTACGAAAACAGTCAGGTCAATGTATCCGTCATGTTGAAGAAAAACAGCGGTTACAAGAACCTTTATCTCTATCAGTGGTTAAAAGAAGACATCCGCGAGTTTCTCGAACGGGAAAAGCTCTGACGCACTATTTATACTTTATACCTCATATTTTATACCTAACTGTCATGGATATACTAAAGAATATCGACGAATTATTGATTTCTTGGGGAACAGCCCCTTCTTAGGCCGATATGCTCGATCAGTTTATAGCTTTTGCGCTTGTGCTTATCGTTGCGTTTCTGGCTGATGTCATTTGTCGGAATATCCTGTTGAAAGTAGTGGCGCATTTGATAAGGAAAACAAAAGCTACATGGGATGATATTGTTTTTGACCGTAAGGTACTGATTCACCTCAGCCGTATGGTGGCTCCCGTTATCATCTATGTCTTTATTCCGGTAGCCTTTGCCGAGACAAGTTCCTCTACGTTGGGCTTTATCCAGCGTGTCTGCCTGATTTATATTCTAATCACATTCCTAAGTTTTATCAACTCGTTTCTGAAAGCCGTTTATGCCGTATACAGCGAGAAGGAGCAGCTTCGCGACCGCCCTTTGAAGGGTATGTTGCAGACTGTCCAGGTGATACTTTGGTTTGTAGGGGCTATCGTGGTGGTAAGTATTCTGATTGACAAGTCTCCGTTGTCGCTATTGGCGGGATTGGGTGCTTCTGCCGCTATCCTGATGCTGGTGTTCAAGGACTCGATTATGGGATTTGTTTCGGGAGTGCAGCTCTCCGCCAATGATATGCTGAAGGTGGGCGATTGGATTGCGATGCCCAAATACGGTGCAGACGGTACGGTGATAGAAGTCACGCTGAACACCGTGAAAGTACGTAACTGGGATAATACCATTACCACGATTCCGCCGTATCTGCTTGTCAGCGACTCATTCCAGAATTGGCGCGGCATGCGCGAGAGTGGGGGACGGCGTGTCAAGCGCTCCATAAACATTGATATGAACAGCGTCCGGTTCTGTACTCCGGAGATGCTGGACAAATACCGTAAGATTCGTTTGCTGAAAGATTACGTAGAGCAGACGGAAGCGGTGATAGAGGAGTATAATAAGAAACATCATATCGACAATTCCGTCCTTGTCAACGGGCGTCGTCAAACCAATCTGGGTGTGTTCCGGGCCTATCTGACCGCTTATCTGAAAAGTCTTCCCGATGTAAATAAGGAACTGACCTGCATGGTGCGGCAGTTGCAGCCGACCGACCACGGTATTCCTATGGAACTTTATTTTTTCTGTGCCATCAAGGACTGGGTTCCATACGAGGGAGTGCAGGCAGATGTATTTGACCATGTGTTGGCCATCATTCCCGAATTCGATTTGCAGGTATTCCAATCACCGTCGGGAAGGGATTTCCAAAGGGTGCTGTCTTAATTCCTGAAGGATAATTGGGTGCAGATGCTTCATGGGAATTCGGTTGTGCGGGCAGAAAAAACATACAGCCTGCAAAAGTTTGAACCGTTGCAGGCTGTTGCCCTGATAAACTTTATAAAGAGAATTTGGAATGCGTGCGGGTTATTTTATCCAGTTTCCTTTCATCCAGTCGCATGCGGCTTTAATGGCGTCGAAGGAAGCGTAGGACAGCGTAGCATCCACTTTGTTGCTTGTTACGGCGGTGAAGTCGTCGTTGGTGTAATCTCCGTCGGATTTCAATGCGGCAGTGACGGTCATATTGGTGAGTCTGGAAGTACCGTTTTTCAGCGAGGCATTCGTTAATGCGCTCTCCACTACCAGCGGTTGTCCCTTGCCGCATACTTTGGCATTGTCTATATCGGCTTGAGTGCCGCGACGCAGACGGATGCCTTGTTTGCTTTCGCCGTTACCTGCGAGGATGAGGTTTTTGAGTACGGGATGCGATACGGGAGTGGCTGCATTGTCGTTTTCGTTATTGTCCGCTTCGATGAGGCAGTCGCAGTCGTATCCTAATGTGGCTTTGGCTTCCTGATAGGCAACGAGGTCAGTGCCTTTTCCGTTCCAGCCTTCGGTCCAGTCGAAAGAGTCGTCGCTGCAACTTACCACTACCATATTGCTTACGTTTACCGAACCGCCGAAGAACTCGAAGCCGTCGTCCGAACCTTTGTAAGCCTCGCAGTGGTCTACAATCGTACCGTTACCTACACCGTAAAAGGAGATTCCGTTGGCTTCATGTTCTTCGTCGAAGGCAAACCCGGTGTATTCCAGACGGATGTACTGCAATGTTCCGGAATTGTCGGCATCGTCATTGCCGCCATATACGGCGCCGCCTATCTCTGAACTTCCTTTACCGCCTTCGGCATTGGTATGCGCTTTTCCGCAGATATGAATGCCGCCCCATGCTCCGGGTTCCTCTTTTTCGCTGGTCATGACGATAGGTTTGTCGGGCGTGCCTACGGCATTGATTTTGGCACCTTGCTTCACCAGAATATAGTCTACGATATTGTCATAGACAGATATAATCTTTACTCCTTCTTCGATGTTCAATGTGGCGCCTGCCTCTACAATGTATTCACCGCTCAGTTTATAGGTGTTGCCGGCTTTCAGGGTCACGTCTTCGGTTATTGTACCTTTCAGGGTACTGCCGTTTTCTATCCCGTTGCCTTTGTCATTGTTGCTGTCGTTGGTGTTGTCATCGCTGCAAGCGGTGAGGGACAGCATTCCGGCTGCGAGAGCCAGCGAATAGAATTTCGATTTCATTGTTTTCATAATTCAATTGTTTTAAGTTGACTGTTCGTCTGTTTGATAATCTATTTAAAAGGATTTATAATTTGTAGCTGAAGCCAATTTCAAAGTCGGTACCTTTTTTATAGCGCTCCACTTCCACTTCCGTGCCGGTGGAAGGTACTTCCTGCTTAAAGATGACGTTACGGTTCAGCAGGTCGTTTACTTGCAGTTTCAGGCTGAAATGCCTGTTGAGGTCGTATCCGGCACTGAAGTTCAGTGTGTGCAGAGTCTGTTGCTTGATGTCTCCCAGATTGGATACGCCCACCGCATGGATGCGGCTGCCTTGCAGATTGTAGAGTAAGGCGAGGTTCAGTTGCCGTTCTTCACCGAAACGGGGAGAGTAGGTGAGGTCTGCATTGGCCAGAATGGGAGAGGCGCCTTGCAAAGGACGTTCCTTGTTGGTGTAAGCGCCGCCTTCGGGCAGTTTTACGTTGGTATACATATAGCTGAGGTTAGCACCCAAACGCAAGTCTTTTATCAATTGTTTGCGGAATTCCACTTCTACGCCGGCAGCCATTCCGTTGTCCGCATTCCGGAAGCTGTGCAGGGTAGCTCCGCCTTGCAATGCCTGGATACGTTCTATCGGGCTGTCGAGGTATTTGAAGTAACCGGTCAGAGAAATCATGTCTCCGTTTTTGCCGAAGCGTTCGTAACGCAAGTCGAAGTTGTAGTTGTAGCCGTTCTGCAACTCGTCGTTACCGCGGATTTGTGCCGAACCGTAGGATTCCTGATAGAGGAAGGGAGCCATTTCGATGAATGATGGGCGGGTAACGGTACGGGATGCGGAGAAACGGATACTGTTGGCGTCGTTTATTGTGTACTTCAGATTTAGGGTGGGGAAGAAATCGTTTTTATCCAGATTGCGCCGTTTGGCATACCAGTCGCCGCCGTCAGTGGCATAGTCCACCCACTGTTTGCTTATTTCGTAGCGTACGCCGAGGTTTACAAGTAATGACGGTACGGGGTAGAAGTCGGTCAGCAGGTATCCGGAGTAAATTTCATTTCCTGCGCGGTAGCTGTCTTTGGGTTGCATCACGCGTTGTACCGTTACGTTTCCGTCTGCTATGTTCTCTTGGTTCAGGAAGCCGTCTGTATCGTAGATGTCGGTAACGGTGGGATTAATTTTGTTCAGGTTGTAGTAGAAACGGGTTGCTTTGTAGTCGCGGCTTTTATTCTTATAGTTGAAGCCCAGTTTCAGAAAATTGTTTTCGTTCCACTTCCAGCGCAGGGCGAGGTTGCCGTTCCACTCTTTTTCATCCAGGCTGCCGAAATAGCGCATGGTTTCCTGGCGGTTCAGTTTGAACAGGCCGAGTGTGCCGTCATCATTCTTTATATACATCACTTGGCGTCTGTCCGGTTCTTCGCTTCCTGTCTTGCTGTACGAGCCGCCCCAGGTCAGTTCCCAACGGTCTTGTTCGCCGAAGTTGTGAAGGCCGTTCAGTTGGTGGTTCTGCAAAGTGTAGATATGTGTGATGTTATTGCTTCCGGTCAGCTCGTGGTCTTCGGCATCTGTTCCCTCGCGGCGTTGGTAAGTGTCTGTGGCATTACGCGTGTAGAAGAAAGTATAGCCTATGCGGTCGTGCCGGCGCAGCGTGTAGCCTATGTATCCTAATGCAGCGAGTTTCAGTTCTTGGGCATAGCTGTCGTATGAGAAGTTGTCCTGTACATTGCCGGTTGCTTCCAGGGTTTTATAGAAAGCGTTGTCCATATTCTGATAGCCGTTGCCGGCGCTTACGGATGCCAGTATGCTGAGCGTTTGGCTGTCGATGCTGATGTTCTTGCCGAAGCCGAGGTTACCGTTAAAGTCCGGCAGGGTTGATTTCTTCTTTACGGCAAACGAGGTGTCGAATATATTTCCGGTCTTTACATAGTTGTCAAAATCAGACAGAGGCATATCGAGTGCCGCCTGGTCCACACCGGAAGTCTTGAACAATGAGCCGTTGCGGTTCATCTGATAGCGGTCTTTGCCCAGGGTATTGAACTTCCCGCCGGTGTTGAAACTGATGCTGAAGAAATCTTCGGCGATGTTCTCTTTGGTACTGATGTCTATGTGTGCACCTGAATAGTCGGCAAAGGCTTCCGCGTTATATACCTTACTTACGGTGATGTTCTGTATGGTGCTCGACGGAAATAGATCCAGCGGAATCAGCTTGTTGTCGGGATTGGGAGAGGCGATGGGGAGGCCGTTCAGGGTAGTCGTGCTGTATCGGTCGCCCAATCCCCGTACAATGAGCTGGCCGGCATCGGCAATGGAGATACCGGTAATCTTTTTTACCCCTTCTTCTACATTGCTTATACCTTTGATGCTCATTTCTTTTGAGCCGATGTTTTCGATGGCGAGTGTAGCTTTCCGGCGCTCCATTTGCAGGGCACGTTCGCCCTCAAGGTTTTTCCGGGCCACTACGGATACTTCGCCCAAAACCTGTGCGTCGCTTTCCAGTTCGAAGTTCAGCACGACATCGGCTTTGCCTGACTTTACATTGTTTACAACGATGTCTCTGTAGCCTACATATTTTATGGATAATGTGTAGATGCCGTTTGTTACATTCAGGGAGTAGTTTCCGTCCATATCGGCGATGGCGCCTTGCGTGGTTCCTACTATCTGTACGGTAGCTCCGGTCAGCGGTTCCCGGGTCTGTTTGTCGGTGATGGAACCTTTGATAGTACCTGCCATGACTGTCATGACAGAAAGCGTAAGGAATAAAATAAGGAAGAATATCTTTCCTAAATCTAATTTCGTACTCATCTCTTTTATGCGTTTCTTAATCCGCTGCAAAGATGCGCCGAACGTGTTTCAAGAGTGATACATACATTATACATTCTGTTTTCGTTTGTATGAAGGAGCTGTTACGTAATCCGTACGATTTTATCATGCGGTATAATATAAATAATAATATTAAATACTTGTTTGTTTGAGTTTTATGGCTATATTTGTCCCATTATCAATAAACAAACAGACAAACAAATTATGGATGTTCCCCCTCACAATGATAACGAACGCTTTCGGCGTTTGTCTTTGCTTGGGCGCATTGGTTGGTGGGAAGCCGACTTTTCTGCTGAGCAGTATTTATGTTCCGAATATGTATGCGATTTGTTGGGGATGAAGGGGGACAGCCTCTCTTTTCAGGATTTCGGCCGGATGATTCGTGAGGATTATCGGGGACGCATTACCAGAGAGTTCCTTTCCATAAAGGAAGTGGAAGTATACGAACAGACCTTTCCTATCCATACGGCAACCGGAGTTGTCTGGGTACATTCCCGCATGGGGTATAGAGAGCTTGCACCCGATGGGCATCTGAAAGCTTTCGGAATCCTGCAACGGGTAACGGAACCCGTAAACAAAGAGGATAAGGACCGCATGTATCATATCAATAATTTGCTGTATCGCCAGAACTCTATTTCCCATTCCTTGTCTCATTTTCTTAAAGACGAGTCTGTAGCTTCCGGCATCTACGAAATTCTGAAAGATATTTTGGACTTTTTCCATGCCGGACGTGCGTATATTTTTGAGTATGAAAAAGATTATACTTTTCAGACTTGCACTTATGAAGTTGTTGCCGAAGGGGTGTTACCGGCGGTAGAAGCATTCCGGAATATACCGGTTACTTTCATGCCGTGGTGGACTACTCAAGTTTTGTCGCAGAAACCTATATTGTTCGAGTCATTGTATAAGTTGCCCGAAATGGAAGAAGGCGAATTCCGGTTATTGGAGCAGCAGGGTATCAAAGCTTTAATGGCTGTTCCATTGGTGGCGAATGATACGGTGAAAGGTTTTATGGGAGTAGATTTGGTAGACCGTACTATCTTGTGGAGCAATGAAGACTACCAATGGTTGGGATCGTTGGCCAATATCATCAGTATCTGCGTTGAACTGCGTAAAACGCAGGATGAGGCAATACGGGAACGTCAGGCTTTGGACCGTAGTGAGAAACTCTTTAGAAACATTTTTGCCAATATACCGGCTGGGGTGGAGATTTATGATACTGACGGCTTTCTGGTAGATGTCAATAACAAGAATATAGAAATATTCGGTATCCGCGATAAGGCGGATGTGATAGGTATCAACCTGTTCGAGAATCCTAACTTGTCACCTCAGTTGATAGAGCAGATACGTGACCGGGATATTGTAGATTTCAGATTGGATTATGAATTTGAAAATGTAGAGGGATATTATCCTTCCGGTAAGCGCAATAAGATAAACCTATATACCAAAATCAGCAAGTTATATGATAGTAAGGGTAACTTTACCGGATATGCCTTTATCAATATCGATAATACCGAGCGTATGGATGCTTTGAACCGTATTTGTGATTTTGAGAACTTCTTTCTGTTGATTTCTGATTATGCAAAAGTAGGTTATGCAAAGTCGAACTTGCTGGATAGGAAAGGCTATGCCATTAAGCAGTGGTATAAGAATATGGGAGAAGATGAAAATACGCCTTTGTCGGATATTATAGGTGTATATAGTAAAATGCACCCGGATGACAGAAAGCGGATTTTGGATTTTCTTTATAAGGCACGGCTTGGAGAAGTAAGAGACTTCAAGGGAGAGATACGTATTTTGCATCCGGGGACGGAAGCTCAATGGAATTGGGTGCGCACCAATGTGGTAGTCAATCAATATCAACCGGAAAACGGTGTAATAGAGCTTATCAGTGTAAACTATGATATTACGGAATTGAAAGAAACCGAAGCCAAACTGATTGATGCTAAAGAGAAAGCCGAAACGGCAGACCGTCTGAAGAGTGCTTTTCTTGCCAATATGAGTCATGAGATACGTACTCCGCTGAATGCAATTGTAGGTTTTTCCAGTTTGTTGGTGCAGGGAGAGAATCCGGAAGAACGGGAGCAGTATATGGCGATTGTGGAAGAAAATAATGAGTTGCTGTTGCAATTGATATCCGATATTCTGGATTTGTCAAAAATAGAAGCCGGAACCTTTGATTTCATAAAACAGGAATTGGATGTGAACCAACTGTGTGAGGATATGGTGCGTACGATGAAACTCAAAGCCAAACCGGGAGTAGAGGTTGTCTTTGATCATCGCCTGCCGGAGTGTATCATTGTGAGCGATCGTAATCGTTTAAATCAAGTGATAGCAAATTTCATGAATAATGCGATAAAATTTACTTCGACCGGTAGCATACGTTTAGGTTATGGGCAGGTAGAAACCAACTTGCTGCGCTTTTATGTTGCTGATACTGGCATCGGCATTATACAGGAAAAGCAGGCTGAGATATTTGACCGTTTTGTCAAACTGAACTCTTTTGTACATGGCACAGGATTGGGATTGTCTATCAGCAAGAGCATCGTTGAGCAACTGGGCGGCACTATCGGTGTGGAAAGTGAATCGGGTAAAGGGGCTTGCTTTTGGTTTACATTACCTGTTGCTTGATAAGAAGCTTTTTTCCCTTTTGCAGATGTTTGGGTAAGGGTAAGTTGCATGAGTATTGGGTGAAGTTGGCGATGTAGCCTTTACCTTGCTTAGCCATCGCGGCACTATCCAAAGTTTCTCAAGACTGGCGATGTCCGGCACGTTACCGACGATACCGATTACATCTTCACCATAGGTTTTCAGTTCCTCTACACGCTTGTCCAGTTGTTCCTGACGGATGTCTACCGCAACGACTTTAGCGCCTTGTTGCATAAAATACTTGGCAATGCTGCCACCCAATACACCACCTGCATCGGTGATGACTGCTACTTTACCTGTAATACTGAATTGTTCGTTTATAATCTTTTTCTCCTTTTTTCTTTTTTATACGGGAAAGCACGCGAATAAAGCATGAAAAATATAATTCCTTATACTTTATTATTTTCTGCTTCACGTATCTATATTGTATATTTTATACTTGCGTTTTCTTTTGTTTCATTTAGTTTTCTACTTTCGTACTCATCTCTTTTATGCGTTTCTTAAATCTGCTGCAAAGATGCGCAGAAGTGTTTTAAGTTATACATTCTATTTTCGTTTGTATTAAGGAGTTGTTACTCATTTATAGCAAAAAAAGGATGTTTTATATCAAAATAGTTATTCTATAGTATTTTTAAGATTTATATTTTTGTTGCAGTAAAACACTGTGTTCGAAAACGCTAATTTAAACTAATTGTAAACCAAGATTATTCTATGAGAAGCAGGAAGAAAGAAGGAGTATATTTTATGAGTATACTCAAGCGTCAGGTGCTGTTTGTGCTCTTTGCTTTTGCAGCAACCTTATGCGCATTCGCGCAAAACAAAACAATCACAGGACTTGTGGTAGACGGAAACGGTGAATCCATCATCGGTGCCAGTGTTCTTGTCAAAGGGACAACGAACGGAATTATCACTGACATCGACGGTAAGTTCACACTGAATGATGTGCCTGAAGCAGGAGTTATCCAGATTAGTTATATCGGCTACAAGACTCAGGAAATCTCCGCTAAGAACAAGGCCAATCTTAAAGTGGTGCTTGTAGAAGACAATGAAATGCTGGATGAAGTAGTGGTAGTAGGCTATGGTGTTCAGAAGAAATCGGACGTTACCGGTGCCATGATTCGCGTAGGTTCCGAGGAACTGAATTCACGTCCGGTAGCCAACGCCTTTGAAGCTATGCAGGGCAAGGCAGCTGGTGTAGACATTGTCAGCAATGAGCGCCCGGGCGAAGTGGGAACGATTAACGTACGCGGTGTGCGCTCTTTGAGTGCCAGCAATACTCCGCTGTATGTAGTGGATGGTATTCCTTTGATGTCCAATAGCGGTATTGAAACTTTGAATCCGCAGGACATTGAGTCTATTGATGTATTGAAAGACGCCTCTGCTACGGCTATTTACGGTTCTCGTGGTGCTAATGGCGTTATTCTGGTTACTACCAAATCCGGTAAGGAGGGTAAGATGTCTTTGAACTACTCCGGTACGGTTACTATCGAAAACCTGCAGGACTATTCCGAAATGATGAACTCTGCAGAGTATATCGATTGGCGTCGTTGGGCTTATTACTATCTGAATCCTTCCAAATATCCTCGAGGAGACCAGCCCACTAAAGAGAACGATTATGAGATCTTTTTAGGTGCTACAGACCCTACGGCTTGGAAAAACATTGAAAAAGGCTGGGCAGGTGGTACTTGGGACGGCTCTCGCGTACCTAATACGGATTGGTGTGATATGGTTACGCAGACCGGAGTTACCCATGAACACACGTTGAGTGCCAGTGGAGGTACGGACAAGATGAAAGGTTATGCGTCTATCGGCTATTTGGATAATGAGGGTACGGTGAAAGGGCAGTCTTATACTCGTTATACTACAAAACTGAGTTTGGATTTGAAGCCTACTAAATGGTTTAATTTAGGATTGAATGTTAATGGTACGTTTAGTGAACAGCAATATGGTTCGTCTGCAAGTTCTGTCGGTCAGTTGATAAAGGGTATGCCTTCTAACTTATATGCAGCATCTACCAGTTTGTTCCCTTATGCTTCACCTTATGATGAGGATGGCAACCGTATTGAATATCCCGGTGGTGATGATAAAGTAAAGAATGTAATGAATGAATGGAACAACAGTCAGAATGAACGTCGTATGTTCCGTGCTATCGGTAGTTTGTATGCTCAATTGGATTTAGGTGAAATTTATGCTCCTTTAAAAGGCCTTAGATATCGTTTTAATTTCGGACCGGATTTCCGTTATTATAGAAACGGTACATTCCGTAATGAAGAGTCAATTAGCAGTGAAGGTAAGAATCGCGCTTCCTTGTCTAACCAGTCTGACTTTTCCTGGACGTTGGATAACTTGATTTACTATGACAAAGAATTTGGAAAACATTCAGTGGGACTTACTTTATTGCAAAGTGCTACAGGGTATCACTACGAAGAATCCTCTATGGCGGCAGAAGGTATTCCTTTGGAAAGTGCGAAATGGAATGCGTTATCAAAAGAAAATGTCTCTTTGCTGGATGAGTGGAATAGCGGACTGATTGAGAAACAGCTCCTTTCTTATATGTTCCGTGTGAACTATGACTATAATAATAAGTACTTATTGACAGTTTCCGGTCGTTGGGATGGTGCTTCACAGCTTGCAGAAGGCAATAAGTGGGCTTTCTTCCCCAGTGCGGCTTTGGGTTGGCGTCTTGATCAGGAAGAGTTTCTGAAAGATGTTACTTGGTTAAACCAGTTGAAATTCCGTTTGGGTGTTGGCGTTACCGGTAATTCGGCTATCGACCCTTATCAGACGAAGGGTGCTATAGTTTCGCTCTATTATCCGTTCGGTTCTGCGCTTGCTCCCGGTTATGCCGCTTCGGAACCATTGATTAAAGATGGAGCTGTGGCAATGGCCAATAAGAATTTGTCTTGGGAGAAGACCACGCAGTATAACATCGGTCTTGACTACTCGGTTTTAAACGGACGAATTTCGGGAGTTCTTGATTTCTATACTTCACGTACTAC